>NZ_LZJM01000289.1:0-27127 GCF_001667665.1 Mycobacterium sp. E342 | reverse complement strand
CCACCGGCCCCCACCCTGGCCCCCCACTCCGCCCCACTGCGGCCTCCGCGGCGCTCTGAAGTGCGGTTTTCTCTTGCCCGTGGGGGCGCCGTGCGTACCCGCCGAAGCCGCGACCCCATGGCCTGGGTGGCCTCGGGTGGCGGATAACCCGGAAAACTGCGCCACGACACCCCGGGAATGGGGCGAAGTGGGGGATTGTGGGGTATGGTGGCTGCAGTGTTTGGGTGACCCCGAGCGGGAGGTGAGCTGGTGTTTCTCGGCACCTACACGCCCAAACTCGACGACAAGGGGCGGCTGACGTTGCCCGCCAAGTTCCGCGACGCGCTGGCAGGGGGGTTGATGGTCACCAAGAGCCAAGACCACAGCCTCGCCGTCTATCCGCGGGGCGAATTCGAGCAGCTCGCGCGCCGGGCGAGCAAGGCGTCGCGCAGCAACCCCGACGCCCGTGCATTCCTGCGCAACCTCGCCGCCGGCACGGACGAGCAGCATCCCGACGCGCAGGGACGCATCACGTTGTCGGCCGATCACCGCCGCTACGCGAACCTCTCCAAGGATTGCGTGGTGATCGGAGCGGTCGACTACCTGGAGATCTGGGATGCGCAAGCATGGCAGGACTACCAGGAGACCCACGAAGAGAACTTCTCCGCGGCCAGCGATGAAGCACTCGGCGACATCATCTGAGGCGCATGCCCGTGCAACGTGGCCTCTGCCCGAACCGACCCTGGCGTACTTCCCCAACGCCAGGTTCGTGCCTTCGGACAGGGACCTCGATGCAAGGGCGCCGGCCCTCAGGGCCGACGAGGGGTCAGGGGTGTCTCGCCCGACCCGGGGAGGTGTTGCCGTGGTTGACGATTCAGCGAACTTCGGCCATGTGCCCGTCCTGCTGCACCGCTGCGTCGAACTGCTCACCCCCGCGCTGACCCGCCACCACGCCGACGGTTCGGGCGCGGTCCTCCTCGACGCCACCCTCGGCGCGGGCGGGCATGCCGAACGGTTCCTGACCGACCTGCCGGGGTTGCGGCTGATCGGACTCGACCGCGATCCCAGCGCGCTGGACATCGCCCGCGACCGGTTGGCGCCGTTCGCCGACCGGGTCACGCTGGTGCACACCCGCTACGACGGCCTCGCGGCGGCTCTGACCGAATCCGGTTACCGCACGGCTGAATCGGTCGACGGGATGCTGTTCGACCTGGGGGTGTCCTCCATGCAGCTCGACCGCGCCGAGCGGGGCTTCGCCTACGCTCAGGACGCGCCGCTGGACATGCGGATGGATCCGGAGTCGCCGTTGACGGCGGCGGACATCGTCAACACCTACGACGAAGCGGCGCTGGCGGACATCCTGTACCGCTACGGCGAAGAGCGGTTCGCGCGCCGCATCGCGGCGCAGATCGTGCGCCAGCGCGCTCGCGCCCCCTTCACGTCGACCGCGGAACTGGTAGCCCTGCTCTATCAAGCGATTCCGGCTCCGGCCCGGCGCACCGGAGGGCATCCGGCCAAGCGGACCTTCCAGGCCCTGCGGATCGCGGTCAACGACGAGCTGAACTCGCTGCGCAGCGCGATCCCGGCCGGGCTGGACGCGCTCACCGTCGGCGGGCGCATGGTGGTGCTGGCCTACCAATCGCTGGAAGACCGGATCGTCAAACGGTTGTTCGCCGACGCGGTCGCCTCCCGCACACCGGTGGACCTGCCGGTCGAACTGCCCGGCCACGAGCCGCGGTTCCGTTCGTTGACGCACGGCGCCGAACGTGCGGATGCCGATGAGGTCGAACGCAATCCGCGCAGCGCCGCGGTGCGACTACGAGCTGTCGAACGTGTCGAGCAGGCAACCGGGAAGGGCCAGGCATGAAAGCAAAGCGCGAAACGCCGAATCGCCGCGGCGGACGCGACGGTTCCGCCCGGCGGAGCAGGCGTTCGACGGCCGATCCGGGCCCCGCCCGCCGCACCCGGCCCGGGCGGAGCTCGGCGCCCACCCGCGAGAGCCGCGCGCCCAAGTCCGGACCGCACACCAGCCCCATCGCCCGGCCCGTCGAACGGCCGGCGCGGCCCAAGAGCACCAGTCAGGCCAAGGCGCGGGCCAAGGCGCGGAAAGCCAAGGCGCCCAAAGTTGTTCGTCCTCGCCTGAGTGAGCGGCTGGCGGCCCGGCTGGCCGCGATCGATCTGCGTCCCCGCACCCTGGCGAGCAAGGTCCCGTTTGTCGTGTTGGTCATCGGCGCGCTCGGTCTCGGGCTGGGTCTGACGCTGTGGTTGTCCACGGACTCCGCCGAGCGCTCCTATAAGTTGAGTCACGCGCGAGAGAAGACCCGGCTGCTGCAACAGCAGAAGGAGGCGCTGGAACGCGATGTCCGCGAAGCGGAATCCGCGCCGGCGCTGGCGGAGGCGGCCCGCAAGCTGGGGATGATCCCGACGCGGGACACTGCGCATCTCGTGCAGGACCCGTCGGGGAACTGGGTGGTGGTCGGCACGCCCAAGCCGGCTGACGGGGTGCCGCCGCCGCCGTTGAACAGCAAGCTCCCCGAACAGGGTCCACCGCAGCCCCCGGCGCCCCCCGCGCCGGCCGCGGAGGTCCCCGTTCGGGTGCAGCCCGACCCCGCGGCGGCCCCGCCGGCGCGGTCGGGGCCCGAGGCCCTGTTGCGCGCACCGGACGGAGCGTCGACGCTGGGTGGCCAGCATCTGGCACCGGCGGGTCCCCAGCTGCCAGGCATGCCGGGTTCCCCGGGCATCCCGGGTGCGCCGGCCGTCGCGCCGGTACCCGGTGCGCTGCCCGCTCCGAGTGTGCCGGTACCGGGACTGCCCGCGCCGTCGGCGGGCCCCGCGCTCGCGCCAGTGCCCGCCGAGGTGCCGATCCCGTTGGGCGGCCTGCCGATTCCGCCGCCCGGGCAGGTGCCCGCGCCGCTACCCGCGGAGGTGCCGGTTCCGGTGCAGCGGGCGCCGGTGCCCGCGGCTCCCCAGGCGGTTGCCCCCGCACTTCCTCAAGGGGTTGTCCCCGCCATCCCCGCCGCCCCGGTGCTGGTGCCGCAACCTGCGGCACCGGGGCCCGTCGCGACGCCGGGTGCGCCCCGGTGAGCCGCGGCGACTCCATGCGCGCCCGGCGATCGCAGCCCACACGCGGTCCCCGTAAAGCCCAGGAGGCCAAAGGGATTCGCCAGCCGAAGCGGCGGGCGAAGCAGCAGGCCAAGGACGTCCGGGAGCCGAAGAAGTTCTGGAGATCCAAGGAGGGCAAGGTCACCGGGAAAGCCGGGTCGGCCGACCGCCAGGACGGGACCGGACACTCGGCGCGGGAGCGGCGCACCCGGCAGCTCATGCAGGCGGGCAGCCGTGGCGCGTCGTTCGTGTTCCGCCACCGGGCGGGAAACGCGGCCATCGGGGTCTTGATCGTGGTGGCGGCGGCCCAGTTGTTCGTCCTGCAGGTCACCAACGCGCCCTCGCTGCGCGCCCAGGCCGCGGGCCAGCTCAAGGTCACCGACGTTGAAAAGGCGGTGCGCGGCAGCATCGTCGACCGCAACAAGGACCAGCTGGCGTTCACCACCGAGTCGCGCGCGTTGACGTTCCAGCCCAAGAGGATTCGCAAGCAGCTGGACGAGGCTAAGAGCAAGAACTCGGCGGCCCCCGATCCGCAGCAGCGCCTGCGGGACATCGCCAAGGAGGTCGCCACCCGGCTGGGCAACAAGCCGGATTCCGCGACCGTGCTGAAGAAGCTGCAAAGCGACGAGAACTTCGTCTATCTGGCGCGCGCCGTCGACCCCGCCGTCGCCAGCGCCATCTCCGACAAGTACCCCGAAGTCGGTTCGGAGCGCCAAGACCTGCGGCAGTACCCGGGCGGGTCGCTGGCGGCCAACATCGTCGGCGGCATCGACTGGGACGGTCACGGGCTGCTGGGGCTGGAGGAGTCGCTGGACTCGGTGCTGTCCGGAACTGACGGCTCGGTCACCTATGACCGTGGATCCGACGGTGTCGTCATCCCCGGCAGTTACCGCAACCGGCACCGGGCGGTCAACGGTTCGACGGTCCAGCTGACCCTCGACGACGACATCCAGTTCTACGTGCAGCAGCAGGTCCAGCAGGCCAAGAATCTCTCGGGCGCGCACAATGTTTCGGCCGTGGTGCTGGATTCGAAGACCGGCGAGGTGCTGGCCATGGCCAACGACAACACCTTCGACCCGTCCCAGGACATCGGGCGTCAGGGCGACAAACAGCTGGGCAACCTGGCGGTGTCGTCGCCGTTCGAACCCGGCTCGGTGAACAAGGTCATCACCGCGTCCTCGGTGATCGAGTACGGCCTGTCCAATCCCGACGAGGTGCTGCAGGTTCCCGGGACGATCCAGATGGGTGGGGTGTCCATCCACGACGCGTGGGACCACGGCGTCATGCCCTATACCACCACCGGTGTGTTCGGAAAGTCGTCCAACGTCGGCACGTTGATGCTCGCCCAGCGCGTCGGCCCGGAACGCTTCTACGACATGGTCCGCAAATTCGGTCTGGGGCAACGCACGAACGTCGGGCTGCCGGGTGAGAGCGCCGGGCTGGTGCCGCCCATCGACCAGTGGTCGGGCAGCACGTTCTCTAACCTGCCGATCGGCCAGGGCCTTTCGATGACGCTGCTGCAGATGGCCGGCATGTACCAGACCATCGCCAACGACGGGGTGCGCATTCCGCCGCGGATCGTCAAGGCCACCATTGCGCCCGACGGGACCCGGACGGAAGAAGCGCGTCCCGAAGGCGTCCGGGTGGTTTCGCCGCAGACGGCCCAGACCGTGCGCAACATGCTGCGCGCGGTGGTGCAACGCGACCCGATGGGCTACCAGCAGGGCACCGGGCCCGCCGCCGCGGTGACTGGCTACCAGATGGCGGGCAAGACGGGCACCGCTCAGCAGATCAACCCCGCGTGCGGCTGCTACTTCGACAACGTCTACTGGATCACCTTCGCGGGAATGGCCACGGTCGACAACCCGCGCTACGTCATCGGCATCATGATGGACAACCCGGAGCGCAACGCGGACGGCACCCCGGGCCACTCGGCGGCCCCGCTGTTCCACAACATCGCCGGCTGGCTCATGCAGCGCGAGAACGTGCCGCTGTCGCCCGATCCCGGTCCGCCGCTGACGCTTCAGGCCACCTAGCGGCGATCGCAAGCGCGGCGCAGCCGGGCGCGGCGGGTCGCCGCGGTCAGGCCACCTAGCGGCGATCGCAAGCGCGGCGCAGCCGGGCGCGGCGGGTCGCCGCGGTCAGGCCACCTAGAGTCGGGCGGTCCTTCGATTCCGCGGTGACGGCGTTGCGTGTGCGCTCAGGGCGGCATCCGGGCCCGAATCACGCCCTCAACGCACACTGAAGGCCCTCAACGCACACTCGATTCACGAGCCCACCGGGTGGCAAGCCCCTCTCGGTAGGGTGTCATGGCCGATCATGAGGATCACGCGACGTGTGCAGGGAGGTGTGAACAGGTGGTGTCGATGCCCATGGGGCTGCGGCCCGGCGCGGGCGCGGGATCGCGCCTGCCCGCGCTGGCGGCCCAGGTCGGGGCAGTGCTCGCGGACCGCGGCACCGCCGTGCCCGACGTGGCCGTCACCGGTGTGACGCTGCGCGCCCAGGACGTCCGGCCCGGCGACCTGTTTGCCGCGCTGCCCGGCGCGACGACGCACGGGGCCCGGTTCGCGGCCGAGGCGATCGAGCGCGGCGCCGTCGCGGTCCTCACCGATGCCGCCGGGGTGGCGGAGATGGGTGCGTCCGGCCCGGCCGTGCCGACGCTGGTGCACCCCGCGCCCCGCAGCGTGCTCGGTGCCCTGGCCGCCACGGTGTACGGCAACCCGTCGGAGCGGGTGACGGTCGTCGGGATCACCGGCACCTCCGGCAAGACCACGACGACGTATCTGGTCGAATCCGGGCTGCGCGCCGCCGGCCGGGCGGCCGGCCTGATCGGCACCATCGGCATCCGCATCGACGGCGCCGACGTTCCCAGCGCGCTGACCACCCCGGAGGCTCCCGCGCTGCAGGCGATGTTCGCCGCGATGGCCGAGCGCGGGGTGGACACCGTCGTCATGGAGGTGTCCAGCCACGCGCTGGCGTTGGGCCGGGTGGACGGCACCGGATTCGCGGTGGGCGCCTTCACCAACCTGTCCCGTGACCACCTCGATTTTCACCCCACCATGGCGGACTACTTCGAGGCCAAGGCGAAGCTGTTCGATCCCGCGTCGCCGCTGCGGGCGCGCCGGGTCGTGGTCTGCGTCGACGACGACGCCGGGGGCGCCATGGCCGTGAGGGCCATGAAGGGTGGAGCCGCCGCGATCACGGTCAGCGCCGCGGGCCGGCCCGCGGACTGGCGCGCCGTGGATGTGCTTCCGATGGGCGCCGGGGGACAGCAGTTCACCGCTATCGACCCCGCCGGCGTGCGCCACCGGGTCGGCATCCGGCTGCCGGGGCATTACAACGTCGCCAATTGCCTTGTTGCACTGGCAATTTTGGACGCGGTGGGGGTATCGCCGGAACAGGCTGCGCCAGGGCTGCTGGCGACCCGGGTGCCCGGCCGCATGGAAGAGATCGACTGTGGCCAGGATTTCCTCGCGCTGGTCGACTACGCCCACAAGCCCGAAGCGCTCCGCGCCGTGCTCGCCACCCTGCGGCGCCCGGGTCGCCGGTTGGCGGTGGTCTTCGGCGCGGGCGGTGACCGAGACCCGGGTAAGCGGAGGACCATGGGTGAGATCGCCGCCGAGCTCGCCGACCTGGTGGTTGTCACCGACGACAACCCGCGCGGCGAGGACCCCGCGGCCATCCGCCGCGAGATCCTGGCCGGGGCGGCCGGGGGTGCCGCCGAGATCGTCGAGATCGGCGACCGGCGTGCGGCCATCCGGCACGCCGCTGCGTGGGCGCGCCCCGGGGATACGGTGCTGATCGCCGGCAAGGGGCACGAGACGGGGCAGCGCGGCGCCACTCAGACTCGCCCGTTCGACGATCGGGTGGAGCTGACCGACGCGCTGAACGCCCTGAGGACGCGGTCATGATCGACCTGACCGTCGCGCAGGTCGCCGACATCGTCGGCGGCACGCTGGCCGACATCTCGCCGGAGGTCGCCGCCGCACTGCGCGTCACCGGCACCGTCGAATTCGACTCGCGCGCCGTCGGCGCGGGCGGGCTGTTCCTTGCGCTGCCGGGCGCGCACGCCGACGGGCATGACTACGCGGGCGCGGCGGTGGCGGCCGGCGCGGTCGCGGTTCTGGCCGCCCGCCCGGTGGGGGTGCCGGCCATCGTGGTGCCCCCGCAAACGCGCCGCCCCGACGGTGGCCTGGCCGGTGTGCTCGAACACGACACCGACGGCTCGGGCGCGGCGGTGCTGGCCGCGCTGGCCGAGCTGGCCAAGGCGGTGGCCGCGGAGCTGGTGGCCGGCGGCCTGACCATCATCGGCATCACGGGTTCGTCGGGCAAGACCTCGACCAAGGACCTCGTCAAAGCGGTGCTCGAGCCGCTGGGCGAGGTGGTGGCCCCGCCCGGGTCGTTCAACAACGAGCTGGGGCACCCCTGGACGGTGTTGCGCGCGACCCGGGACACCGACTACCTCGTCCTCGAGATGTCGGCGCGCCATCCCGGCAACATCGCCGCGCTGGCCGACATCGCCCCGCCGGCGATTGGGGTGGTCCTCAACGTCGGCACCGCGCACCTGGGCGAGTTCGGGTCGCGGGAAGCCATCGCGCGCACCAAATCCGAACTGCCCCAATCTGTTCCGTCTTCCGGCGTGGTGATCCTGAACATCGATGACCCGGCCGTCGCCGCGATGGCCCGCGTCAGCGACGCTCGCGTGGTGCGCGTCAGCCGGTTCAGCCACACCGACTCCGGGCCCAGCGACGTCTGGGCGGACGGAGTGTCGCTGGACGAACTGGCCAGGCCGCGCTTTACCCTGCACGCGATGGACAGCGCGGTCGAGGTTGAGCTGGGCGTCTACGGCGACCATCAGGTCACCAACGCGTTGTGCGCGAGCGCCGTCGCGCTGCAATGCGGCGCGACCGTCGAGCAGGTCGCCGCCGCCCTGGCCCAGGCCGGGCCGGTGTCGCGGCACCGGATGCACGTGACGAACCGCGCGGACGGGGTAACGGTGATCGATGACGCCTACAACGCCAACCCCGACTCGATGCGGGCCGGGCTGCAGGCGCTGGCCTGGATCGCCCACGGCCGCGAGCCCGGCGCCGAAAAGCGCAGGAGTTGGGCGGTGCTGGGCGAAATGGCCGAGCTCGGCGAGGACGCCGTGGCCGAGCACGATCGCATCGGGAGGCTGGCGGTGCGCTTAGATGTGTCTCGACTTGTCGTCGTGGGAAGTGGGAGGTCGATGAGCGCCATGCACCACGGAGCGGTCATGGAGGGCGCGTGGGGAGCCGGGGATGACCGGGGCGCCGTCAACGTGCCCGACGCGGAGGCCGCCCTGGAGTTGTTGCGCGCCGAACTCCGGCCCGGCGACGTGGTCCTCGTCAAGGCCTCCAACGCCGCCGGTCTGGGCGCGCTGGCCGACGCCCTGGCCTGTGACGATCGCGAGGGCGGCGAAGCCGGGCGAAGCGGGTCGTCACGATGGAGCGAGCGGGGAGCGGCCCAGTGAGGCAGATCCTCATCGCGGTGGCCGTCGCGCTCGCCGTGTCAATCCTGTTGACCCCGGCGCTGATTCGGCTGTTCACCCGCCAGGGCTTCGGCCATCACACGCGTGAGGACGGCCCGCCCAGCCATCACGCCAAACGCGGCACGCCGTCGATGGGCGGGGTGGCCATCCTGGCCGGCATCTGGGCGGGATACCTCGGGACGCACCTGGCCGGGCTGGCGTTCGACGGCGAGGGCGTTTCCGCGTCGGGTCTGCTGGTGCTGGGCCTGGCCACGGTGCTCGGCGGCGTCGGCTTCCTCGACGACCTGATCAAGGTGCGCAGGTCGCGCAATCTCGGGCTGAACAAGACGGCCAAGACCGTCGGGCAGGTCGCCGCCGCGGTGCTGTTCGGCGTCCTGGTGTTGCAGTTCCGCAACGGCAGCGGGTTGACGCCGGCCAGCTCGGACCTGTCCTACGTGCGCGAGATCGCCACGGTCACTTTGGCTCCCGGGCTGTTCGTGTTGTTCTGCGTGGTCGTGGTCAGTGCCTGGTCCAACGCGGTCAACTTCACCGACGGGCTGGACGGGCTCGCGGCCGGGTGTATGGCGATGGTCACCGCCGCCTATGTGTTGATCACGTTCTGGCAGTACCGCAACGCCTGCGTGACGGCGCCGGGCCTGGGCTGCTACAACGTGCGCGACCCGCTGGATCTGGCGCTCGTCGCGGCCGCGACCGCGGGCGCCTGCATCGGCTTTTTGTGGTGGAACGCCGCTCCCGCAAAGATTTTCATGGGCGACACCGGGTCGCTGGCGCTGGGTGGCATCATCGCGGGCCTGTCGGTCACCAGCCGCACCGAGATCCTCGCCGTCGTCCTGGGTTCGCTCTTCGTTGCCGAGGTCACCTCCGTGGTGCTGCAGATCCTGGCGTTTCGCACCACCGGTCGCCGGGTGTTCCGGATGGCGCCCTTCCACCACCATTTCGAGTTGGCGGGCTGGGCCGAAACCACGGTGATCATCCGCTTCTGGCTGCTCACGGCGATCACGTGTGGTCTGGGCGTGGCCCTTTTCTACGGTGAGTGGCTGGGCGCGATCGGTGCCTGACGTGGCCGGACTCGAGCCCCTGGTGCCGGGCGCGCCGGTGCTGGTGGCCGGCGGCGGCGTCACCGGCAAGGCGGTGCTGGCGGCGCTGGCCCGGTTCGGCGCGGTGCCGACCCTGTGCGACGACGACCCGGCCACGTTGCGGCGCTACGCCGAGAGCGGCGTGGCGACGGTGGCGACGTCGACGTCCGCGCAGCGCCTTGCCGAGTACGCCCTGGTGGTCACCAGTCCCGGGTTCTCGCCGGACACGCCGATGCTGGCCGCCGCCGCGACGGCGGGCGTGCCTATCTGGGGCGACGTGGAGCTGGCCTGGCGGCTCGACACCGCGGGTTACTACGGGCCACCGCGCCGCTGGCTGGTGGTGACCGGCACGAACGGCAAGACGACCACGACGTCGATGCTGCACGCCATGTTGACCGCCGCGGGCCGGAGCAGCGTGTTGTGCGGCAACATCGGCGATCCGGTCCTGGACGTGCTCGAAGCGCCCGCCGAACTCCTGGCCGTCGAGCTGTCCAGCTTCCAGCTGCACTGGGCCCCGTCGCTGCGGCCCGAGGCGGGCGTCGTCCTCAACATCGCCGAAGACCACCTGGATTGGCACTCCACCATGGCCGAGTACACCGCCGCCAAGGCGCGGGTGCTGGGCGGCCGGGTGGCGGTGGTGGGACTGGACGACGTCCGGGCGGCCGCGCTGCTGGACACCGCCGCGGCCCCGGTGCGCGTCGGCTTCCGGCTCGGCGAACCGGCGGCGGGCGAACTGGGCGTGCGCGACGGCCAACTCGTCGACCGCGCCTTCGCCGACGAACTCCGGCTGCTGCCGGTCGACTCGATCCCGGTGCCGGGACCGGTCGGCGTCCTCGACGCCCTGGCCGCGGCGGCGCTGGCCCGCAGCGTCGGCGTGCCGGCCGAGCCGATCGCGGAGGCGATCGCGTCCTTCAAGGTGGGCCGGCACCGGGCGGAGGTCGTCACGGTCGCCGGCGGCGTCACCTACGTCGACGACTCCAAGGCCACCAACCCGCACGCCGCCGAGGCGTCCGTGCTGGCCTACCCGCGCGTGGTGTGGGTGGCCGGCGGTCTGCTCAAGGGCGCATCGGTGGACGCCGAGGTCGCCCGGATCGCCCCCCGGCTGGTCGGCGCGGTGCTCATCGGCCGAGATCGCCAAGAGGTTGCAGAGGCGTTATCGCGACACGCGCCGGATGTCCCCGTCGTCCAGGTTGTGACAGGCGAGGATGCTGATATGAATGCGACGGCTGTGGTTCTTGGTGCAGATGTGACAGAAGTGAAACATTCGGGATCCGATGTCGGCGCTTCCGTCATGAAGGCCGCGGTGGCCGCGGCCCGCGACCTGGCACGGCCCGGCGACACGGTGCTGCTGGCCCCGGCCGGTGCGTCGTTCGACCAGTTCAGCGGGTACGCCGCCCGCGGCGACGCCTTCGCTGCCGCCGTCCGCGCGGCCACCCGGTAGGCGGGCGTGGGTAACCCACTGGCCCGGCTGAGACGCCGGGGCAAAGACGCTTCAGACACTGCCGCCGCAGAGGCCTCCGAAGCCACGGCGGACGAGACGGGGGAGTCCGACGCCGACGCCGCGACCGCCCCGGTGAGCTCCGCCGGCAGCTCGGAGGCCAAGCCGGCGGCGAAAGCCCAGCTCGCCGGCGAGGGGCGTAACCGGTTCGGCGCCTGGCTGAGCCGGCCCATGACCTCGTTTCACCTGATCATCGCGGTGGCCGGGCTGCTGACGACGCTCGGTTTGATCATGGTGCTGTCGGCGTCGGGCGTGCGGTCCTACGACGCCGACGGTTCGGCCTGGGTGATCTTCGGCAAGCAGGTGTTGTGGACGGTGATCGGCCTGATCGCCTGCTACGCGTCGCTGCGGATGTCGGTGCGGTTCATCCGCCGCGTCGCGTTCACCGGCTACGTGGTCACCGTCATCCTGCTGGTGCTCGTGCTCGTTCCCGGCATCGGCAACCTGGCCAACGGCTCGCGGAAGTGGTTCGTCATCGCCGGCTTCTCGATGCAGCCGTCCGAGCTGGCCAAGATCGCCTTCGCCATCTGGGGCGCGCACCTGCTGGCGGCCCGCCGGCTGGAGCGGGCCTCACTGCGCGAGATGCTGATCCCGCTGGTGCCGGCCGCGGTCATCGCGCTGGCGCTGATCGTGGCGCAGCCCGACCTGGGGCAGACGGTGTCGCTGGGCATCATCCTGCTGGCGCTGTTGTGGTACGCCGGGCTGCCGCTGCGCGTCTTCGCCACCTCGCTGCTGGCGGTCTTCATGGCCGGCGCCGTGCTGGCCATGTCGGCGGGCTACCGCTCCGACCGGGTGAAGTCGTGGATGAACCCCGAGAACGACCCCATGGACACCGGTTACCAGGCCCGTCAGGCGAAGTTCGCCCTGGCGCACGGCGGCATCTTCGGCGACGGCCTGGGGCAGGGCGTCGCCAAGTGGAACTACCTGCCCAACGCCCACAACGACTTCATCTTCGCGATCATCGGCGAGGAGCTGGGCTTCGTCGGCGCCTTCGGACTGCTGGTCCTGTTCGGGCTGTTCGCCTACACCGGGATGCGCATCGCGCGCCGGTCGGCCGACCCGTTCCTGCGGCTGCTGACCGCCACCACGACGATGTGGGTGCTGGGTCAGGCGTTCATCAACATCGGCTACGTGATCGGGATCCTGCCCGTCACCGGGATTCAACTACCGCTCATCTCCGCCGGCGGAACCTCTACGGCGGCAACACTTTTCATGATCGGCATCATGGCCAACGCGGCCCGGCACGAACCCGAGGCGGTGGCCGCCCTGCGCGCAGGCCGCGACGACAAGGTGAACCGGTTCCTGCGGTTGCCGCTGCCCCAGCCGTACGTGCCGACCCGGCTCGAGTCGTTCCGCGACCGCAAACGCAGCGGCAAGCCGCCGGCCAACGGCGCCCCGTCCCGCACGGGCACGCGCAAGGCCGCCCAGGCGCCGGTCCGGAAGCCCTCGCAGAAGGCCTCCCAGAAGGCCTCCCGCAAGGCCCCTCACAAGGCCCCTCACAAGGCTGAGGAACCGCTGCGTCCGGCGTTCTCGCGCACAGCCGCCCGCCCGGCCCGCAGGGCGGTGCATCATGGATCTGGCCAACGCTCCGCCAGTCGGGGAGCCGGCCAGCGTCAGGCACGACGCGCTCGCGCATTGGAAGGTCAGCGTTACGGGTGAACGACACGGTCAGCAAGCCGGCCGGCGGGCGGGGGACAAGTCCCCAGCCCGCCGGTGCCGCGTTGTCGGCTTTTAAGCCCCTGTCGGTGGTGCTGGCCGGCGGGGGCACCGCCGGCCACGTCGAGCCCGCGATGGCCGTGGCGGACGCGCTCAGGGCGCTCGACCCGCAGGTGCGCATCACCGCGCTGGGCACCCACCGGGGGCTGGAGACCCGCCTGGTGCCGCAGCGCGGCTACCACCTCGAGCTGATCACGCCGGTGCCGCTGCCCCGTAAGCCCAGCGGCGACCTGGCGCGGCTGCCCCCGCGGGTGTGGCGCGCGGTCCGGGAGACCCGCGCGGTGCTCGACGCGGTGGACGCCGACGTCGTGATCGGGTTCGGCGGATACGTGGCGCTGCCGGCGTACCTGGCCGCCCGCGGTATCCCGCGCGGGCTCAGCCGCAGGCGGCGCGTCCCGGTGCTGATCCACGAAGCCAACGCCAGCGCCGGGCTGGCCAACCGGGTCGGCGCCCGCCGTGCCGACCGGGTGCTCTCCGCGGTGCCCGATTGCGGGCTGCCGCGCGCCGAGGTGGTCGGGATCCCGGTGCGCGAGGCCATCACCTCGCTGGACCGCGCGGCGCTGCGCGCCGAGGCGCGCAGGCACTTCGGGTTCGCCGACGACGCGCGGGTGTTGCTGGTGTTCGGCGGCTCGCAGGGCGCGGTGTCGCTGAACCGGGCCGTGTCCGGCGCCGCGGCCGACCTGGCCGCCGCGGGCGTGTCGGTGCTGCACGCCCACGGACCGAAAAACACCCTGGAACTGCCGGAGCCCCGGCCGGGTGATCCGCCCTACGTGGCGGTGCCCTACCTCGACCGGATGGATCTGGCCTACGCCGCGGCCGACCTGGCGATCTGCCGGTCGGGCGCCATGACCGTCGCCGAGGTCTCGGCGGTCGGCCTGCCCGCCATCTACGTGCCGCTGCCGATCGGCAACGGCGAGCAGCGGCTCAACGCGCTGCCGGTGGTCAACGCCGGCGGCGGCATGGTGGTCGCCGACGCGGCCCTGACGCCGGAGCTGGTGGCCCGCGAGGTGGCCGGGCTGCTGAACGACCCGCCGCGGCTGGCGGCGATGACGACGGCGGCCGCGCGGGTGGGGCATCCCGACGCGGCGCGCCAGGTGGCCCAGGCGGCGCTTGAGATCGCCAGGAAGGCAGCGGCGGGAGGGCGACGGTGAACGCCGGACAGCCGCCGCCCGAGCTGCCCCCCGAGCTGCACAGGGTGCACATGGTGGGCATCGGGGGAGCCGGTATGTCCGGCATCGCGCGCATTCTGCTGGACCGTGGCGCGCTGGTGTCCGGGTCCGACGCCAAGGAGTCGCGCGGCGTGCATGCGCTGCGGGCCCGGGGCGCGTCGATCCGCATCGGCCACGACGCGTCGTCGCTCGACCTGCTGCCCGGCGGCCCGACCGCGGTCATCACCACCCACGCCGCCATCCCGAAGACCAACCCCGAGCTCGTCGAGGCCCGGCGGCGCGGCATCCCGGTGATCCTGCGGCCGGCGGTGCTGGCCAGTCTGATGGCCGGGCGCACCACGCTGATGGTCACCGGCACACATGGCAAGACCACGACCACGTCGATGTTGATCGTCGCGCTGCAGCACTGCGGACGCGACCCGTCGTTCGCGGTCGGCGGCGAGATGGGGGAGGCCGGAACCAACGCGCACCACGGCAGCGGCGACTGCTTCGTCGCCGAGGCCGACGAAAGCGACGGCTCGCTGCTGGAATACACGCCCAACGTCGCGGTGGTCACCAACATCGAAACCGATCACCTGGACTTCTACGGCAGCGCTGACGCCTACGTCGGGGTGTTCGACGCCTTCGTCGAGCGACTGGCCCCCGGGGGAGCGCTGGTGGTGTGTGTCGATGACCCGGGCGCGGCCGCGCTGGCGGAGCGCACGGCCGAGCTGGGAATCCGGGTGCTGCGCTACGGATCCCCGCCGCAGCCCGAGCTCGCGGCCACCCTGTTGTCCTGGGAGCAGCAGGGCACCGAAGCGGTCGCGCACATCCAGCTGGCGAGCGAACAGCATCCCCGCGTGATGCGGCTGTCGGTGCCCGGCCGGCACATGGCGCTCAATGCGCTGGGCGCGCTGCTGGCGGCGATCGAGATCGGCGCCCCGGTCGACGCGGTGCTCGACGGGCTGGCCGGCTTCGAGGGGGTGCGCCGGCGGTTCGAACTGGTCGGCAACGCCGGGTCCGTGCGCGTCTTCGACGACTACGCCCACCATCCCACCGAGATCAGCGCCACGCTGGCCGCCGTCCGCACCGTGCTCGAACAGAGCGGCAGCGGTCGCAGCCTGGTCGTGTTCCAGCCCCATTTGTATTCGCGCACAAAGGAATTCGCGGTGGAGTTCGGTCGCGCGCTCGATGCCGCCGACGAGGTCTTCGTCCTCGACGTCTACGGCGCGCGCGAGCAACCGCTGGCCGGCGTCAGCGGCGCCAGCGTCGCCGAGCACGTCAGGGTGCCGGTGAGCTACCTGCCCGACTTCTCCGCGGTCGCCGAGCAGGTGGCCGCGGCCGCCGGCCCCGGCGACGTGATCGTCACGATGGGCGCGGGCGACGTGACCCTGCTGGGGCCGGAGATCGTGACCGCGCTGCGCATCCGGGACAACCGCAGCGCGCCCGGGCGCCCGGGAGTCATGCAATGACCCAGCCCAACGACGCGACGCCGGTGGTGGGCGAACCGGCCGACGCGGCCGGCGAGGACCTGACCGAGCCGCTGTTCGTCGGAGGACCCGAGGCCGAAACGTCGGCCGAGCCGGACGAATTCGAGGGGCCGCGCCGGCGGGCCCGCCGAGAACGAGCGGAACGCCGCGCCGCGCAAGCGCGCGCCACCGCCATCGAAGAAGCGCGCCGCGAGGCCAAACGCCGGGCCAGCGGACGCCCGGTCGACGAGCCCAAACCCGTAGCCCGGGGCGTGGTTCGCGGCCTGAAGATGCTGCTGGTGACGGTGCTGCTGGTCGTCCTGGGCATCGGGCTCGCGCTGATCCTCTATTTCACCCCGGCGATGTCGGCCCGCAACATCGTCGTGGTCGGCACCGGTGAGGTGACCCGGGAGGAGGTGCTGGACGCGGCGCAGGTGCGGCCCGGGACGCCACTGCTGCAGATCAACACCAACCAGGTCGCCGACCGGGTGGCGGCGATCCGTCGGGTGGCCAGTGCGCGGGTGCAGCGCCAGTACCCGTCGGCGCTGCGCATCACGATCGTCGAGCGGATTCCGGTGGCGGTGAAGGACTTTCCGGACGGGCCGCACCTCTTCGACCGTGACGGCGTCGATTTCGCGACCGGGCCGCCGCCGCCGGCGCTGCCGTACCTCGACGTCGCCAATCCCGGTCCCAACGACCCGGCGACCAAGGCCGCGCTGCAGGTGCTGACCGCGCTGCGGCCCGAGGTCGCGGGCCAGGTGGGCCGGGTCGCGGCGCCCTCGGTGGCCTCGATCACGCTCACGTTGGGCGACGGCCGCGTGGTGATCTGGGGGACGACCGATCGCACCGACGAGAAGGCGGAGAAGCTGGCCGCGCTGCTGACGCAGCCCGGGCGGACCTACGACGTGTCCAGCCCCGACCTGCCCACGGTGAAGTAGGAGCGCCCGTCGCACGGTGTGACGGCTGCAACAGAAAAAATTTGCGAGCCGCGCGTCGGCGCGCCTGCGGGGTTAGGGCGCGCCATGCCCATACCGTTCTGGTTGCGCGGAACTACTTGACATAACTCTAACTCTATGGTTGAGGTTGAGGGTTTGCCAGGGCGGGCCGCGCACGCGGGAGGAATCCCGTCGCGAGGAACTTGAGCCCATCAGGGAGGAAACCGAATGATGACCCCCCCGCATAACTACCTGGCCGTGATCAAGGTCGTCGGTATCGGTGGCGGCGGTGTCAACGCCGTCAACCGAATGATCGAGCAGGGCCTCAAGGGCGTGGAGTTCATCGCGATCAACACCGACGCGCAGGCGCTGTTGATGAGCGATGCCGACGTCAAACTCGACGTCGGTCGCGACTCGACCCGTGGGCTGGGCGCCGGCGCCGACCCGGAGGTCGGCCGCAAGGCCGCCGAAGACGCCAAGGACGAGATCGAGGAGCTGCTGCGCGGGGCGGACATGGTGTTCGTCACCGCCGGTGAAGGTGGCGGGACGGGTACCGGCGGCGCGCCGGTGGTCGCCAGCATCGCCCGCAAGCTGGGCGCGCTGACCGTCGGCGTGGTCACCCGGCCGTTCTCCTTCGAGGGCAAGCGCCGCGGTTCGCAGGCCGAAGGCGGCATCAACACGCTGCGGGAAAGCTGCGACACCCTGATCGTCATCCCCAACGACCGGCTGCTGCAGATGGGCGACGCCGCGGTGTCGCTGATGGACGCGTTCCGCAGCGCCGACGAGGTGCTGCTCAACGGTGTGCAGGGCATCACCGACCTGATCACCACGCCCGGCCTGATCAACGTGGACTTCGCCGACGTCAAGGGCATCATGTCCGGTGCCGGCACCGCGCTGATGGGCATCGGCTCGGCCCGCGGCGAGGGCCGGTCGCTCAAGGCCGCCGAGATCGCCATCAACTCACCGCTGCTGGAGCAGTCCATGGAAGGCGCCCAGGGCGTGCTGATGTCGATCGCCGGCGGCAGCGACCTGGGCCTGTTCGAGATCAACGAGGCGGCCTCGCTGGTGCAGGACGCCGCCCACCAGGATGCCAACATCATCTTCGGCACAGTCATCGACGACTCGCTGGGCGACGAGGTGCGCGTCACCGTCATCGCCGCGGGCTTCAGCGCGGCCGGCCCCGGCCGCAGACCGGTCACCGGGGACAGTGCAGGCGAAAAGGGTGGGGCCCACCGCATCGAATCGGCGAAGGCCGGCAAGCTCACGTCGACACTGTTCGAACCCGTCGACGCGGTCAGCGTGCCGGTACACACCAACGGCGCCACCCTGAATATCGGCGGTGACGACGACGACGTCGACGTGCCACCCTTCATGCGCCGCTGAGGGTCTCGATTTGCTTGCCAGTGCGCGACAAACCGGCCAAGAAACATAGGGGGCCGGACGGTGGTGCCCTCAGGCAGGCAGTGCGCTCCGGATACTGAACGGGTGAGCGTGCGCATCCGGCGGGTGACCACCACCCGCGCGGGCGGTGTCTCAGAGGCACCGTTCGACTCCTTCAACCTGGGCGACCACGTCGGTGACGACCCGGCGGCGGTGGCCGCCAACCGAAACCGGCTCGCCACCGCGATCGGACTCGGGCCCGACCGTGTGGTGTGGATGAACCAGGTCCACGGTGACCGGGTCGAGGTGGTCGACGGGCCCCGCGGCGGCGCGGTCGACAAAACCGACGCGTTGGTGACCACCACCCCGCGAGTGGCGCTGGCGGTGGTAACCGCCGACTGCGTGCCGGTGCTGCTGGCCGACGCGCGCGCCGGTGTGACCGGGGCGGTGCATGCGGGCCGCGTCGGCGCCCAGCTCGGGGTGGTAGCCCGCACCGTGGAGGCGATGCTGGCACTCGGGGCGCACGCCGAGGACATGTCGGCCCTGCTGGGGCCGGCGGTCAGCGGGCGCAACTACGAGGTGCCCGCGGCCATGGCGGACGAGGTGGAGGCCACGCTGCCCGGCAGCCGCACCACGACCGCGGCCGGTACCCCCGGACTCGACCTTCGCGCCGGAATCGCTTGGCAGTTAAAGAATTTGGGCGTCACGGCCATCGACCTCGATCCGCGGTGCACGGTCGACGACCCGACCCTGTTCAGCCATCGCCGGGACGCGCCGACGGGGCGGCTGGCCTCGTTGGTGTGGATGGAGTGACCGCGATGGCGGACAGGACGCCGGCCCCGGCGAATCACAGCGACCGGGAAACGCAATTGACGCACGCATTAGCCGCCGTGCGCTCGCGCCTTGCGGCGGCCGCCGAAGCGGCGGGTCGCAATGTCGGTGAAATCGAACTTCTGCCGATTACCAAATTCTTTCCAGCAACCGATGTCGTGACTTTGTCCCGATTGGGTTGCCGGGCCGTCGGCGAATCGCGGGATCAGGAAGCGTCGGCAAAAGTGAGCGAAGTCACCAAACTCTTGGCGGCCTCTTCGCGGGCGGATGCACCCGGCCTGCGCTGGCACATGGTGGGCCACATTCAGCGGAACAAGGCCCGCTCGGTTGCCCGCTGGGCGCACACCGCCCACTCGGTCGACAGCTCACAGCTGGTCGTCGCCCTCGACCGGGGCGTGTCGGCGGCCCTGGCGGAGGGCCGCCGCGCCGACCCGATGCGGATCTACGTCCAGCTCAGCCTCGACGGCGACGAGTCACGCGGCGGCGTTGACATCTCGGCTCCGGGTGCGGTCGACCAGCTGTGCGACCAGGTCGAGGAGTCCAAGCAGCTGGAACTGGCGGGGCTGATGGCGATCCCGCCGCTGGGTTCGGACCCCGACGCGGCCTTCGCGCGCCTGCGAACCGAGCACCTGCGCGTGCTCGAGTCGCATCCGAACGCGGTCGGCCTGTCCGCCGGCATGTCCGACGATTTCGAAGTCGCCGTCAAACACGGTTCCACATGTGTGCGTGTCGGTACCGCGCTATTGGGCCCGCGGCCGCTACCGTCACCGTATTAAGTCACTGTAGTCACATCTTCATCACTGACACCAAGCATCAGGGGCTAGAAGGGGTCAACGCAATGAGCACACTGCACAAAGTCAAGGCCTATTTCGGTATGGCCCCGATGGACGACTACGACGACGAGTATTACGACGACCACGCACCGTCCCGCGGTTTCCCGCGCCCGCGCTTCGATGACGGCTATGGGCGCATGGAGGGTCGCTTGGAAGGCCGCTACGAGGGCCGCGACTACGACGACCCACGCGAGCCCGCCGACTACCCGCCGCCGGGCGGCTACCGCGGCGGGTACGGGGAGGAGTCGCGCTACGGCGCCGTCCATCCCCGCGAGTTCGAGCGGCCGGAGATGGGCCGGCCCCGCTTCGGGTCCTGGCTGCGCAACTCCACCCGTGGCGCGCTGGCGATGGACCCGCGCCGGATGGCGATGATGTTCGAGGAGGGCCACCCCCTCTCGAAGATCACCACGCTGCGGCCGAAGGACTACAGCGAGGCCCGCACGATCGGCGAGCGGTTCCGCGACGGCACCCCGGTCATCATGGACCTGGTGTCGATGGACAACGCCGACGCGAAGCGCCTCGTCGACTTCGCGGCCGGCCTCGCCTTCGCGTTGCGCGGCTCGTTCGACAAGGTAGCGACCAAGGTGTTCCTGCTGTCGCCCGCCGACGTCGATGTGTCCCCGGAGGAGCGTCGGCGGATCGCCGAAACCGGCTTCTACGCTTACCAATAACCCCCGGCTCGCCGGCGCCCGCCGGTCGCCGCGTTCGGCGGCTGGGCCGGTTGAGATGTGGCCCGCCGCCCGGAGTCGGTACGCTGGCATTCGCCGCGTACGCCCGCGGCGCTTGACATCTCATCGGTAAGGTCGGGGCTCTTCAGTTGGTGCTGTTCTTTCAGATCCTTGGGTTTGCGCTGTTCATCTTCTGGCTGCTGCTCATCGCCCGGGTCGTCGTCGAGTTCATCCGCTCGTTCAGCCGTGACTGGCATCCCACCGGCATCACGGTCGTGATCCTCGAGATCATCATGTCGATCACCGATCCCCCGGTGAAGCTGCTGCGCCGGCTGATCCCGCAACTCACCATCGGGGCGGTTCGGTTCGACCTGTCCATCATGGTGCTGCTGCTGGTCGCCTTCATCGGCATGCAGCTGGCGTTCGGCGCCGCTCAAACCTGAGCCCTGCCGCCGGCCCGCTTCCGGCCCGGAGACGGTTCGGCCACGTTTTAGCTTCGGTTTGATGGCTGCGATTTAAAAAGTCTAAGGTTTCGGATTTTATTGCCCTCAGTGTTTGAAATTGGTTCTTATTTATTGGCCTAAACAGCAACGGTCGCGCCTGGTGTGACAGGATGGACGGCAGTTGCACGACGGCTACCACTGCGTTCTACACTTTCCAGAACGTTAGACAGGAACTTGAGGGGACGAAACAATGCCGCTTACACCAGCCGACGTCCACAATGTGGCGTTCAGTAAGCCACCGATCGGCAAGCGGGGCTACAACGAAGACGAGGTCGACGCCTTCCTCGATCTGGTTGAGGCCGAGCTGACGCGGCTCATCGAAGAGAACAGCGATCTGCGTCAGCGGATCGAGGAGCTGGACCAGGAGCTGGCCGCCGGCGGTGGCGCCGGAGCCACTCCGGCCGCCGCGGCCGCGCCCACTCAGGCGATTCCCGTCCCCGAGCCGGAGCCGGCGCCCAAGCCGGCGCCCGTAGCCGCGCCCGCCGCCGCGTCGAGCAACGAGGAACAGGCCATGAAGGCCGCTCGGGTGCTGAGCCTGGCCCAGGACACCGCAGACCGGCTGACCAGCACCGCCAAGGCGGAGTCGGAGAAGATGCTGGCCGACGCGCGCGCCAACGCCGACCAGATCCTCACCGAGGCCCGCCAGACCGCCGAGACCACCGTCACCGAGGCCCGGCAGCGCGCCGACGCGATGCTCGCGGACGCCCAAACCCGTTCCGAGACCCAGCTGCGTCAGGCCCAGGAGAAGGCCGACGCCCTGCAGGCCGACGCCGAACGCAAGCACTCCGAGATCATGGGAACGATCAATCAGCAGCGCACCGTCCTGGAAGGCCGCCTCGAGCAGCTGCGGACCTTTGAACGCGAGTACCGGACCCGGCTCAAGACCTACCTGGAATCGCAGCTGGAGGAGCTCGGCCAGCGCGGATCGGCGGCACCCGTCGACTCCAGCGCGGACGCCGGCGGGTTCGACCAATTCAACCGGGGTAATAACTAACCTCACAGGCGTGCCGGGCACTCGCCAAGCCGCGCGGTTGGCACACTGAAACCTGCACGAACTGGCTGTCCCGCTCGCCGCTTGGAGGATGACCCATGCTGATCATTGCGCTGGTACTGGCCCTGGTCGGGCTCGTCGCGTTGGTGTTCGCTGTGGTCACGAGCAACGAGTTGGTCGCCTGGGTGTGCATCGGCGCCAGCGTCCTCGGCGTCGTGCTGCTGATCGTCGATGCGTTGCAGGAGCGGCAGCGGCGCGACGCGGGCGGTGCAGACCAGCAGCAGGACGAGGCGCACGCCGGTGAAGAGGCCGTCGACTACCCGGAGGAAGCCGCGGACGAAGGCGGCTACGAATCGTCGGAGGAACCAGCCGAGTCCGAGGCGACCGAACAGTCGGCGGTCCCCGCGGAGGGCCGCGGCGACGACCCAGCCACGTAGCGCTCAGCCGGTGGGCGTGGCGAGCGCCTGACGCACTTCGTCGTCGCTGACCTGGTGAAAGTCGGCGTATACCTGGCCCACGGCTTCGAACCCGGCCGGCATCGACACGCAAATCACCTTGTCGGCCTCGAGCCCGATTTCACGACAGGTCGTCGCGGATCCGACCGGGACCGCGACGACGATCGACTTCGGGCCCGTCGCTCGCACCGCCCGGACGGCGGCCAGCATGCTGGCGCCGGTGGCGATCCCATCGTCGACCAGGATTACCGCCTTGCCGGCCGGATCCGCGGCCGGGCGGCCGCCTCGGTATGCGCTCTCGCGGCGGGCCAGTTCGGCTGCCTCGCTGTCGATCACGTCGCGCACCTGCTCGTCGGTGATGTGCAGGCTGGACACCACGTCGTCGTTCATCACCACACCGCCGCCGCTGGCCAGCGCGCCCATCGCCAACTCCGACCAGTCCGGCACCCCGAGCTTGCGGACCAGGAACACATCCAGGGGCGCGTGCAACGCCGCGGCGACCTCCCAGGCGACGGGCACACCGCCGCGGGCCAGGCCGAAAACCAGCACGTCGTCCCTGTCGCGGTAGGACATCAACTGTTCGGCCACGGCGCGACCCGCCTCGCGACGGTCGCGGAACGTGCGCGTCGCAGTGCGGCGAAGGAATCCGTTGGGTGTCATCGGTCAGCACCGAGCCTACGGGTTTGGTAGCCGCCCGGCGCCGGTCAGCGAACCCGGCTCTCTCCCGGGGCGTTCTGTGATCCCGCATCGCCGCGCGGCGCGGTGACGAGGTGCTCGAACGTCCCCGTGAGGTCCAGGATGCGATCGAGGAACCTCGGCCGATGATCCAAATGCAACTGCACGCCGGCCTGACAGGTCCGGCGATGAACGAGGAGCAGACCGGACAGGCCCGCGGAATCGCAGAAGGCCAGTTCGGAGAGGTCGAGGTGCAGGTGCGCCGGGGAAGGCGCCGCGCCGAGCAGCCGATCCGCGGCATCGACCATGGCATCCACCGTTTCGTAGACCAGGTCGCCGGACACCCGCAGGCAGGCCGACCGCCCGGTCACGGCGACGTTCAGGGAGAGGTTCATATCGACGCTCCCGGGCCGGAGACGGTGGTGAGGGCATCGTTTGCTGCCCGTAGGAGGCGCTGGCTGCGCGGGAAGTCCTTGAGTTGCGCCATCAGCAAATCCAACGCCGGGTGCAGCGACGCCGCCGGAACACCGCGCGCGACGAGGATGTCGGCGGTCCACGTGATGAAGTCGGAGAACAACGCGTCGTCGTCGGCGTACAGGCTCACGGTGAGGAAGTCGACGATGTGGCCGACGTCCTCGACGGTGTGCTGGTGCTGCTGCGTGGAGTAGGCGCGCATGGCGGGAAAGCGGTCCTCCAAGTCGGCGACGGTGGACTTGACCAGCTGCGCCGCGCTCCGGCTCACCAAGGTGTATTCCTGGTCTACCAGATGCGGCAGGTCATCGACCGGCTGGCGGTTGGGAATCCGCCTGACGGCGGGGAATCCCCGGTTCAGACGTTCATCGGCGGTCCGCGCATCGGGCGCCCAGGCATCGGCGCCCAGCCGACGGGCGAAGCGGCCGTCGCGGCCGAAGGCGGCTCCACCGGCCAGGACCGGAAACCCGGCGGACTGGCACGCGACGATCGCCGCGTGCGCGGTGGGCAGCCGGGTGGGGATGGAGCAGGAGAGCGCCACGACATCGGGGCCGTGCTGGTGTAGGTGCGCGATCAAGTGCGGGGTCGGGACCTGCGCCCCGAGGAAGTCGACCTGCCAGCCGCGCAACCGCAGGACCTCCGCCAGCAGTCGCGCCGGCAAAGCGTGCCACTCGCCGTCCACGCACGCCACTGCGACTCGGCCGCCGCGAATCGAGGCTTTGCCGGCGGGGTGATGAGCCAAGGCCGCGATGACGCGATCGTTGATGGCCGTGGCCGCGTGTTCCTGCGCGACGCTGATGCGGTTGGCGGCCCATTCGGTGCCCACCTTGTGCTGGACGGGGGCGATCACCTCGAGCAGCACGTCCTCCGCCGTCATGCCGGCATCCATCGCGGCGAACACGGTGGCCGCCGCGGCGTATTCGTCACGGTCGGTGAGCGCCCCCCAAAGTCGTTCGCGGACAACGAGTTCGTCGGTGGCGCCGGTCGTGCGGGGGGCGGCCGAATCGGCGTCGTAGGGCCTCATGCCACGTACCTGCCCCGGGTGTGGCCGTCGACGGCGCTGAGGTGGGTGCGCTGCGGGGCCGTGATGGCCACGACCGCGATGTCGTCGTGCACCCGCTGGCCCACCCATTGCGTGGCCAGCATCAGGACGCGTTCGACTACCGCTTCGGCCGGCATCCCGGCACATCCCGTGAGGGAGGCCGCCAGCCGTTGCTCGCCGAAGAAGTCGTCGCCGAGCGGTCCGCCACGCGCCTCGGTGATTCCGTCGGTGTAGAGCAGGCACGTTTCGCCGGGCGCAAGGGACGTCTCGAACGATTGCACGGTGATGCGCTCCAGGGCGCCGACCAGCGTGCCCTTGGTGTCGGCCTCTTCCACCTGCCCGTTGTCGCGCACGATCAGGGGCGGCGGATGCCCGGCGCAGGTCAACCGCAGCACCACCTGGCCGTCGCGGTAGGCGACCGAGGCCAGGACCAACGTGGCGAACCGGGTGTGATCCGAGCTCAACATGGCGCGGTTGAGCAGCGTGAGCACCTCCTCGTGGTCCTGGGCCAGCGGCGTCAGCGCCTGCAGCGTGTTCCGGATCTTGCCGGTCATCACGGCGGCCTCCAAGCCCTTGCCGCACACGTCGCCCAGGATCACCAGCGTCTCGTCCTCCGGACGCGCCCCGGGGTGGAAGTCGTAGAAATCGCCGCCGACGACCTCGTAATCCTTCGAAGCGCGGTAACCGCCCGCGAATTCGATGCCGTGCAACCCGTGCAGCGGCGGGGGTAACAGGTCACGCATGAGCGTGCGGGTGATGGCGGCCTGCTCGGCGTAGAGCCGCGCGGCGGACAACGCCGCCCCGGCCCGGGCCGCGAACATTCCCGCGAACAGCTCGTCGTCGGCGCTGTACACCGGCCGATCGGTGCACCGCAGCAACACCAAGGCCCCGGCGGAAACGCCATGTCCCGGCAGCGTCAAAATCATCACCGACCCGACCGGTCCCGGGAAATGTTGCGGGACAAGCCATTCCGGTACCGTCACAGGGTCGATCCAGCCCGAGGAGACCGGCGGGAACCCGTGCAGCGCCTCACTCAGACCCGCCACCACCGCGGGGTCGGCGTCGACACTGCACTGCTCCACCACCCCGGCCGCTCCGCTGTAGAAAACCGGCAGCCGCCGGCCGCGGCCCGCCGGGGCCACCAGCACCGCCGCGTCGGACAGGTGCCGGGCGGCCATCTGCACGGTCGCCTCCCGGCAGCGGTCCACATTCAACGACGCCGTCAACACCGAAGAGGCCTCGAGCAGGATCGCCGTGCGCTCCTGCTCCCGCGCCAGCGCCTCCTGTGCCTGACGCAACAGCTGGGCGGTGTCCTCGACCAGCGACCACGCCACCTCGCCGCTGGGCAGCACCGCGGCGTGCGCGTCGAACTTGCGGCCGCCCACACTTCCCGAGACGACGGAGGTGTCCCGATCGACCGCAGCTGGGGCAACCTGGACGAGACGGTCGTGTGCCCGCCACAGCCAATCGACCGACTCGTCGATCCGGCTGCCCGGCACCGCGCCCGGCAACAGCGATTCGGCCGACCCGCTCAGTGCCCGCACGATTCCCTTGTGATCGATGACCAGCGTGGGGCACGGTACGGCGGCCCACAAAGCGTCAAGGTCTATCTCGACGCCTAAGTGGGCACCATCATGCATGCAATTGACCTGTCAACGGGGAAACCGATTTCGGCTGACGCTAACGCCGACTCTACGCGTACGGGATTGGGACAGGGGTTCGCTCGCGTCGCGGCCGCGGTGGCCGCGCATCGGACGTGCAGCGAAGGAGCCACTTCTCGACCCCTGGTGCATGACTTCGGCAGGCCGTCTCTCGAGGCGGGAAGCGGCCTGCACCGCGCGTGTCCGAGGGGGGACTTGAACCCCCACGCCCATTAGTAGGGCACTAGCACCTCAAGCTAGCGCGTCTGCCATTCCGCCACTCGGACAAGACCAACCGCATGGGTTGGCAGCTAAGGCTATCGGATTGTCTCACGCGGACCCAATCCAGCCGGGCCGCTTCGCGCCGAGCCGCGCGGCGTCGGCAATGGTAGGAAAGGTGGTTGTGACCGCCCAGACCGAGTTCCCGGCCAATCCGCATGACGACGTGGTCGAGGTCGTCAGCAGGTTGATCCGGTTCGACACCACCAACACCGGCGAACCGGAGACGACACGGGGCGAGGCCGAGTGCGCGCAGTGGGTGGCCGAACGGCTCGCCGAGGTCGGCTACCTACCGCAATACGTCGAGTCCGGCGCCCCGGGCCGCGGCAACGTGGTCGCCCGCCTCCCGGGCGCCGACAGCTCACGCGGGGCCCTACTCATCCACGGGCATCTCGATGTGGTGCCGGCCGAGCCGGCCGAGTGGAGCGTCCACCCCTTTTCCGGCGCGGTCAAGGACGGCTTCGTCTGGGGTCGCGGCGCGGTCGACATGAAGGACATGGTCGGCATGATGATCGTGGTGGCCCGGCAGCTGAAGCGGGCCGGGATCGTGCCGCCGCGCGATCTGGTCTTCGCCTTCCTTGCCGACGAGGAGCACGGCGGCACTTTCGGGGCGCAATGGCTGGTCGACAATCGGGCCGACCTCTTCGAAGGTGTCACCGAGGCGATCGGCGAGGTGGGCGGGTTCTCGCTGACCGTGCCGCGCCGCGACGGGGGCGAACGAAGGCTCTATCTGATCGAGACGGCCGAGAAGGGGCTGTCGTGGATGCGGCTGACTGCCCGCGGCCCGGCCGGGCACGGATCGATGGTGCATGACCAGAACGCCGTCACCGCCGTCGCCGAGGCGGTGGCGCGGCTCGGCCGGCACCAGTTCCCGCTCGTGCTCACCGACACCGTCGCCCAGTTCCTCGCCGCCGTCAGCGAGGAGAC
>NZ_LZJM01000288.1:0-927 GCF_001667665.1 Mycobacterium sp. E342 | reverse complement strand
TTGGCGCACTTACTCGTTGCCCAAGGGGCGGGACCGGGTGGGTGTGTGGGGTTGTTGTTGCCGCGCGGCGCGCAGGCCATCGTGGCGATTCTGGCGGTGCTCAAGTCGGGGGCGGCCTATGTGCCAATCGATCCGGGCTGGCCGGCCGCGCGGATCGAGTTCCTGCTGACCGATGCCGGCCCGACCACGGTGCTTACCACGGCGGCCCTGCAGTCGCGGCTGGATGGCCATGACGTGGCGGTGATTGATGTCAGTGATCCCGCTATCGATGCCCAACCGGCCACCCGACCACCGGGTCCGGCGCCTGAGGATGTGGCGTATTTGATTTACACCTCGGGAACCACGGGTGTGCCCAAAGGTGTGGCGATTACTCACCATAACGTGACTCAGTTGATCGGGTCATTGGATGGGGATTTGGCGGCGCCGGGGCGGGTGTGGTCGCAGTGGCATTCGTATTCCTTTGACATTTCGGGTTGGGAGATTTTTGGTGCCCTGCTGCATGGCGCACGCCTGGTGGTGGTGCCTGAGGCGGTGGCGGCCTCCCCAGTTGACCTGCATGCCTTGCTGGTCGAGCAGCAGGTCAACATCTTGAGCCAGACTCCCACGGCGGTGGGGGCGCTGTCCCCGCAGGGGTTGGAGTCGGTGGCGCTGCTAGTCGGTGGGGAGTCGTGTCCGCCGGAGGTGGTCAATCGGTGGGCACCGGGGCGGGTGATGCTCAATGAATACGGCCCGACCGAGACCACGATGTGGGTGGCGATCAGCGCCCCACTCACCCCGGGCACGGGGGCCCCGCCGATTGGGTCGCCGGTCTCAGGAGCAGCACTGTTCGTGTTGGACCCGTGGTTGCAGCCGGTGCCGGCCGGGGTGGTCGGGGAACTCTATGTGGCCGGTCATGGTGTGGGGGTGGGGTATTGGGGCCGCTCACCA
>NZ_LZJM01000287.1:0-161452 GCF_001667665.1 Mycobacterium sp. E342 | reverse complement strand
TGCTCAGGCCCGGCGTGCCCAGGCCTGGGCTGGCCAGGCCCGGAGTGCTGGCCGCGCCCCCGCCGAGCGCGGGAACCCTTCAACCAGACGGCACCGCAGAATGTTTTCTGCGGTGCCGTCGATTTTGTCCAGATTCCCGCCGCCCAATTCGTGTCGTCTCATCATTAACATTAGAAACACAAGTAACATCACCTGGTGTCTCCTAGCCGCGGGCCGACGACGCTGCTCACCGCCATCGCGGCGACTGTCGTCATCGTCTCCTGGGTGGCGGACGCAACGCGCGATCGCGGCACCGCCGGCCCGCCACCCGCCCACGACACCCAGCTGGCCGAACAGCCTCTGATCGGACTGGGCGGCGGCGTGACAGTTCGCGACATCAGCCAGGCGACCCCGTTTTCACTCGTCGCGCTCACCGGCGACCTGGCCGGCAGCGCACCCGCGGCGGCACCCGGCAGAGCGCCCGCGGCGCCCGGCAGGGCACCGGCGGCGGCCGGCAGGGCACCCGCGGCCGCACCGGGCAGGGCACCGGCCGCGCCCGGCAGGGCACCGGCGGCGCCCGGGAGCGCACCCGCGCCGCCCTGCTGCATGCCTTGCGTGATTGCCGGCATCACCAGGCCCTTGAGCAGGTCGATGGCCTGACCCGCGCCCAGCTGGTTGGCCGCCTGCATGATGTCGTTGACCAGGCCGCCACTGCCGCCGGAGCTCCCGCTGCCGCCGCCGAGGCCGGTCCCGCCGCCGATCGGCGAACCGTTACCGAAGGACGACGGGTCACCGAGGATCGGGTAGGTCCCGTCGGCGCCCGGGTCCAGGCTGGCCGGAGCGGTGATCGGCACTTCACCGGCAGCCGTCGGACTAGTGAGGCCCGGTGTGACCCCGGCCGGGCTGGTCAGCCCGGGGTTGGAAAGCGCCGGGTTGAGCCCGGCACCCGGGGTCGCCACCCCGGCGCCCGGTGTGGTCGGCAGCGCGCCGGGCGCGGTGAGCCCCGGCGTCGTGGGCGCCAGGCCAGGGCTGGCCAGACCGGGGCTGGTAAGGCCGGGGCTGGTCAAACCGGGGCTGGTGAGTCCCGGGCTGGTAAGGCCGGGGCTGGTCAAACCGGGGCTGGTGAGCCCCGGCGTCCCCAGGCCCGGCGTGCCCAGGCCTGGGCTGGCCAGGCCCGGAGTGCTGGCCGCGCCCCCGCCGAGCGCGGGAACCGGCGGCAGGTTGATGCCGAACTGCGACAGCCCCTGCGACAGCGCGCCCATCAGCTCGCCGGGCAGGTCGGTCATCATGGCCGCCTGCTTGAAGTCGTGGTGTTCGGGCTGCTTGTTGCCGGCCGTCGATTCGTAGACAAGGAAGTATGCGCAAGGACTCGCCACTGCCACGGCGGCGACCGCGCTCATGGCTGTCGAAAGCTTGCGTCGGCGTCGGTTCGGCACGGAAGTCTCCTCAATCTGGACAACTCGATCTCAACTTGTTGTGTCGGTGTGGTCCGCCGTCCTCATGTCCTTCTTGGCGAGATCCACACAGAGTCGATGGTACGAGTGAGATTGTTGTGACTGGAGTGGTGATATTGAATCGTGAGGTAATTGCCACCCCGACCGTGATCGCCCAGGCCGGAGCCTGCTGACGCCCCGTCATCGGCCCGAACGCGGATTGCTGGCCTCGCCAAATGGGTTAGGCCTGCGCGGTCGGATACCCTAAGCAACCGATGACCGCTCGTTTCGACCTCCTCGTCGTCGGCTCTGGATTTTTCGGCCTGACCATTGCCGAGCGCGTGGCTACCCAACTCGGGAAGCGCGTGCTCGTCGTGGAACGCCGTCCGCACATTGGCGGCAACGCCTATTCGGAGGCCGAGCCGCAGACGGGCATCGAGGTCCACAAATACGGCGCCCACCTGTTCCACACCTCTAATAAGAGGGTCTGGGACTACGTGCGGCAGTTCACCGACTTCACCGACTACCGGCACCGGGTGTTCGCCATGCACAACGGGCAGGCGTACCAGTTCCCGATGGGCCTGGGGCTAGTGTCGCAGTTCTTCGGCAGGTACTTCTCCCCGGACGAAGCCCGCCGGCTGATCGCCGAGCAGGCCGCCGAGATCAAGACCGAGGACGCACAGAACCTCGAGGAGAAGGCGATCTCGCTGATCGGCCGGCCGTTGTACGAGGCGTTCGTCAAGGGCTACACCGCCAAGCAATGGCAGACCGATCCCAAGGAACTGCCGGCCGCCAACATCACCCGGCTGCCGGTGCGGTACACCTTCGACAACCGGTACTTCAGCGACACCTACGAGGGCCTGCCGGTCCACGGGTACACCGCCTGGCTGCAGAACATGGCCGCCGACGACCGCATCGAGGTCAGGCTGAACACCGACTGGTTCGACGTCCGCGACCAATTGCGCGCGGACAGTCCCGACGCGCCGGTGGTCTATACCGGCCCGCTGGACCGCTACTTCGCCTACGCCGAAGGTCGGCTCGGCTGGCGCACACTCGATTTCGAGCTCGAGGTGCTGCCGATCGGGGATTTCCAGGGCACGCCGGTGATGAACTACAACGACCTCGACGTCCCCTACACCCGAATCCACGAGTTCCGCCACTTCCACCTCGAGCGCGACTACCCGACCGACAAGACGGTGATCATGCGCGAGTTCTCGCGGTTCGCCGAAGACGACGACGAGCCCTACTATCCGATCAACACCGAGGCCGACCGCGCCCTGCTGGCCGCCTACAGAGCGCGAGCGAAGGCCGAAACCGCCTCGGCCAAGGTGCTTTTCGGTGGCCGTCTCGGGACCTACCAATATCTGGACATGCACATGGCGATTGCCAGCGCACTGAACATGTACGACAACGCCCTCGCGCCGCACCTGGACGAGGGCAAGGCTCTAGTGGAGGAAGGCGCGGGGGGATGACCGCAGTAAGCCTGCTTTCCAGAATCATTCTGCCGCGTCCGGGGGAGCCCCTCGACGTGCGCAAGCTGTATCTGGAGGAATCGACCACCAACGCACGGCGGGCGCATGCGACGAGCCGCACCTCGCTGGAGATCGGCAAAGAGTCCGAGGTGTCGTTCGCCACGTACTTCAACGCTTTCCCGGCCAGCTACTGGCGCCGCTGGTCGATCTGCACGTCGGTCGTGTTGCGGGTCGAGCTGACCGGGACCGGTCGCGTCGACGTGTACCGCACCAAGTCCACCGGGGTGCGGATCTCCGTGGAGGGCCGCCAATTCGTCGGCACCGACGACCAGCCGGCCGTCGTCGAGATCGAGGTGGCGCTGAAGCCGTTCGAGGACGGCGGCTGGATCTGGTTCGACATCACCACCGACACCGCGGTCACCCTGGTGAGCGGTGGCTGGTATGCAACCGAGCCTGCCCCGGGCACGGCCAACATCGCCGTCGGCATCCCCACGTTCAATCGCCCCGCGGACTGCGTCAACGCGCTGGCCGACCTCACCGCGGACCCCTTGGTGGACAAGGTGATCGGCGCCGTGATCGTCCCGGACCAAGGCGTCCGCAAGGTGCGCGACCACCCCAACTTCGCGGCCGCGGCGGCCGGCCTGGGCAACCGGCTGTCCATGCACGACCAGCCCAACCTCGGCGGTTCCGGCGGCTACAGCCGGGTGATGTACGAGGCGCTGAAAAACACTGACTGCCAACAGATCTTGTTCATGGATGACGACATCCGCATTGAGCCCGACACCATCCTGCGGGTGCTGGCGCTGCATCGCTTCGCCAAGACGCCGATGCTGATCGGGGGTCAGATGCTCAACCTGCAGGAGCCGTCGCACCTGCACATCATGGGCGAGGTGGTCAACCAGGCGAACTTCATGTGGACCGCCGCGCCGCACGCCGAGTACGACCATGACTTCGCGGAATTCCCGTTGAACGACAAGAACTCTCGCAGCGCTCTACTGCACCGCCGCATCGACGTTGACTTCAACGGGTGGTGGACGTGCATGATCCCGCGGCAGGTCGCCGAGGAGCTCGGTCAGCCGCTGCCCTTGTTCATCAAGTGGGACGACGCGGAATACGGTCTGCGCGCCGGCGAACACGGGTACCCGACCGTCACGCTGCCCGGCGCGGCGATCTGGCACATGGCCTGGAGCGACAAGGACGACGCGATCGACTGGCAGGCCTATTACCATCTGCGCAATCGACTGGTGGTCGCCGCGATGCACTGGGACGGCGATATCACCGGTCTGATCCGCAGTCACCTCAAGGCTACGCTGAAACACCTTGCTTGCCTTGAGTATTCGACGGTGGCGATCCAGAACAAGGCCATCGACGATTTCCTGGCCGGACCTGAGCACATCTTCTCGATCCTGGAATCCGCGCTGCCCGACGTGCATCGGCTGCGCAAGGAATATCCCGACGCCGTCGTGCTGCCCGCGGCGAGCGAGCTGCCGGCGCCGTCGCACAAGACCAAGGCGATGAAGCCGCCGGTGAACCCGATGTCGATCGGGTACCGGCTGGCCCGCGGCATCATGCACAACGCGACCAAGGCCGACCCCGACGCCCACCAGCGCCCGGAGTTCAACGTGCCGACCCAGGACGCCCGTTGGTTCCGGCTGTGCACGGTCGACGGCGTCACCGTGACGACGGCCGACGGGTGCGGGGTGGTCTACCGGCAGCGCGATCGGCGCAAGATGTTCCAGCTGCTGTTCGCCTCGCTGCGCCGGCAGCGCCGGCTGGTGAGCCGGTTCGACGAGATGCGCAAGACGTACCGGGCCGCGTTGCCGGTGCTGTCCAGCAAGCAGAAGTGGGAGACGGCGCTGCTACCCGCGCACGCCGAGCGCGAGCATGCCTGACGCCCCTCCTTCGACGCCCCCTACCGGGGAGGTGGCCGCGCTGGTGGCCGTGCAGTCCGCGTTGGCCGGCCGCCCCGGAGTGCTGGCGGCAGCGCGCGGGCTGTCCCATTTCGGCGAGCACAGCATCGGCTGGCTGGCCGTCGCGGCGGCGGGCGCGCTGCTGATGCCGAAGCGCAGCTGGGACTGGCTGGTGGCCGGGGCCGGCGCGTTCGCCGCCCACGCCGCCGCCGTCCTGGTCAAGCGGGTGGTGCGGCGCAAGCGGCCGCACGACCCGGCGGTCGTGGTGAACGTCGGGACCCCGAGCCAACTGAGTTTCCCGTCGGCGCATGCCACTTCGACGACGGCCGCGGCCATCCTGATGGGCCGGATCACCGGCCTGCCGCTGCCCGCCCTGCTGGTTCCCCCGATGGCGTTGTCTCGGATGCTGCTGGGGGTGCACTATCCCAGCGACGTGGCCTGCGGCATCGCCCTCGGCGCCATCGTCGCGCGAACAACCATTCGGCTGCAGGGCCGGGCACGGGAGGTCTGGGCGAATGAGTGAGGACGTGGTGACCGGGGCCTCGGGCAACGTGGTGGTCGGGGTGGTCAAGGCGATCCGCCCCCGGCAGTGGGTCAAGAACGTCCTGGTGCTGGCCGCGCCGCTGGCCGCGTTGGGCGGCCCGGTGCACTACAACTACGCCGACGTGCTGACCAAGGTGTCCGTGGCGTTCGTGGTGTTCTGCCTGGCGGCTTCGTCGATATATCTGGTGAACGACGTCCGCGACGTCAACGCGGACCGCGAGCACCCCACCAAGAGATTCCGTCCTATCGCGGCCGGCGTCGTGCCCGAATGGCTGGCCTACACCCTCGCGGTGGTTCTCGGGGCGGCGTCGCTGGCGCTCGCTTGGTGGCTGACGCCCGACTTGGCGGTGGTGATGGCCGTCTACCTCAGCATGCAGCTGGCGTACTGTTTCGGCCTCAAACACCAGGCGGTGATGGACATCTGCATCGTGTCGTCGGCGTACCTGCTGCGGGCAATCGCCGGCGGCGCCGCGACGGGCATCCCGCTTTCGCAATGGTTCCTGCTGTCGGCGGCGTTCGCGTCGCTGTTCATGGTGGCCGGTAAGCGCTACGCCGAGCTGCAGGTCGCGGAGCGTACCGGTGCCGCGATCCGCAAGTCGTTGGAGAGCTACACCAGCACCTATCTGCGGTTCGTCTGGACGATGTCGGCCACCGCGGTGGTGCTCTGCTACGGGTTATGGGCGTTCGAGCGTGACCGCCACTCGGGATCGTGGTTTGCGGTCTCGATGGTCCCGTTCACCATCGCGATCCTGCGCTACGCCGTCGACGTCGACGGCGGGCTGGCCGGCGAGCCCGAAGACATCGCACTGCGGGACCGAGTTTTGCAGCTGCTTTTCCTGGCGTGGATCGCGACGCTTGGAGCCGCCGTTGCCTTCGGTTAGCCCCGAACTGCAGGCCCTCAAAGCGCGCATGATGCGCACCCGGCCGGTCATCAGGCGATTGGGCTGGCCGGTCTTCCCGTACACCTCGATGGTGCGGATCAGCCTGTGGATCAGCGTGGCGGTGGTCTCCGTTCTGTTCGCGTGGGGCGCCTGGCAGCGGCGCTGGATCGCCGACGACGGCCTGATCGTGTTGCGCACGGTGCGTAACCTGCTCGCCGGCAACGGCCCCGTCTTCAACCAGGGCGAGCGGGTCGAGGCCAACACGTCGACGGCCTGGACCTACCTGATGTACGTCGGCAGCTGGGTGGGCGGGCCGATGCGCATGGAATACGTGGCGCTGGCGCTGGCCCTGACGCTCTCGGTGGCGGGCGTGGCGCTGCTCATGCTGGGGGCCGCCCGGCTGTATGCGCCCAGTTTGCGGGGCCGCAAGGCCCTGATGCTGCCCGCCGGCGCGCTGGTCTACATCGCCCTGCCGCCCGCGCGCGACTTCGCCACCTCCGGTCTGGAGAGCGGGCTGACGCTGGCCTACCTCGGCTTGCTGTGGTGGATGATGGTCTGCTGGGGTCAGCCGGTGCGGAACCGCCCGGACCGCAGGCTCTTCCTCGGTGCGCTTGCCTTCGTGGCCGGCTTCAGCGTCCTGGTGCGGCCCGACTTGGCGCTGATGGGCGGGCTGGCGTTGATAATGATGCTGATCGCCGCGCGGACCTGGCGCCGCCGGGTGCTGATCGTGGTCGCGGGCGGATTGCTTCCGGTCGCCTACGAGATCTTCCGCATGGGCTACTACGGCCTGCTGGTGCCCGGTACCGCCCTGGCCAAGGATGCCGCCGGGGACAAGTGGTCCCAGGGCATGATCTACCTCTCCAACTTCGACGCGCCCTACGCGGTCTGGGTGCCGGTGGTGCTCCTCGTCCCGCTGGGCGTCCTGCTGCTGGCGGCGCGCCGCCGCCCGTCGTTTCTGCGGCCCGCGTTGGCGCCCGACTACGGCCGGGTGGCCCGCGCGGTCCAAAGCCCGCCGGCCATCGTGGCCTTCGTGCTGGTGAGCGGTCTGGTGCAGGCCCTCTACTGGATCAGGCAGGGCGGCGACTTCATGCACGGGCGGGTGCTGCTCGCGCCGCTGTTTTGCTTGCTGGCCCCGGTGGCGGTCATCCCGGTGGCCATACCGGACGGCCAGGACTATTCGCGGGAGACGGGGTATTGGGTGGCCGGCGCGGCCGGCGCGCTGTGGGTGAGCGTGGCCGGCTGGTCGTTGTGGGCGGCGAACTCCCCGGGGATGGGCGACGACGCCACCCACGTCACCTACTCCGGGATCGTCGACGAGCGCCGCTTCTACGCCCAGGCCACCGGGCACGCCCATCCCCTGACCGCCGCCGATTACCTCGGCTACCCGCGGATGGCGGCCATCCTGACCGCACTCGACAACACCCCGGACGGTGCACTGCTGCTGCCCTCGGGCAATTACATCCAGTGGGACCTGGTGCCGATGGCCAAGCCACCGCCGGGCAGCGCCGACAAGTCACTCGAAAAACCGCAGCACGCAGTGTTTTTCACCAACCTCGGCATGGTGGGCATGAACGTCGGGCTCGACGTCAGGGTGATCGACCAGATCGGATTGGCGAATCCGCTTGCGCAACACACGGAACGGTTGAAGCACGGCCGCATCGGACACGACAAGAACCTCTTCCCGGACTGGGCGATCGCCGACGGGCCCTGGGTGAAGGTATATCCCGGGATCCCGGGTTATCTGGACCAGCAGTGGGTCGCAGAGGCGGTCGCGGCCCTGCAATGCCCGGAGACCAAGTCGGTGCTGAGCTCGGTGCGCGCGCCGATGACCCCGCACCGATTCCTTTCCAACCTGCTGCATTCCTATGAATTCACCAAGTACCGGATTGACCGCGTCCCGCGCTACGAGCTCGCCAGATGCGGCTTGCCCTTACCCGAAGAGGCGCCGCCGCCACCCCGCGAGTAAGCCCCGCGCAGAAGAATTTTCGACGAATTTCACAATGCGCGCGATCCGTGGGGATGAAAAATTGCCAGCAACTTCACATTTGGGCCTTAACCAGGTGGCAGTGGGGGTCAAGCACATGCGAAAACACCGCGCAAGCGGTCGGTGTTTCGCCTGGAAATCGCCGGGTAGCGAAGGCCGGACGGCCCTTTGGGGGCCCGCCTCGATGCGACCGGGCGGCGGAAGGTGTGGTTGACTACACGAGCACTGCTGCGCGGAGATCGTATGCAGTACGACCCAATCAAGGACGCGTCCGGATGATCGGCGCGCCGAGAAGGATGAGGAAGCAAGGATGACGCTTGTCGACAGGTTTCGCGGCGCCGTGGCGGGTATGCCGCGGCGGCTCGTGGTGGCGGCCGCTGGCGCGGCGCTGCTCTCGGGCCTGATTGGCGCCGTGGGGGGCTCGGCGACCGCTGGTGCCTTCTCGCGCCCTGGTCTCCCCGTGGAATACCTGCAGGTTCCTTCCGCCGGGATGGGCCGCGATATCAAGATTCAGTTCCAAAGCGGTGGCGCCAACTCGCCCGCGCTGTACCTGCTCGACGGGATGCGCGCGCAGGACGACTTCAACGGCTGGGACATCAACACCCCGGCGTTCGAGTGGTACAACCAGTCCGGCATCTCGACGGTGATGCCGGTCGGCGGCCAGTCCAGCTTCTACTCCGACTGGTACAAGCCCGCCTGCGGTAAGGCCGGCTGCGTCACCTACAAGTGGGAGACCTTCCTGACCAGCGAGCTGCCGCAGTACCTGTCGTCCCAGAAGCAGGTCAAGCCGACCGGCAGCGCCGTGGTCGGCCTGTCGATGGCCGGGTCGTCCGCGCTGATCCTCGCCGCCTATCACCCGCAGCAGTTCGTCTACGCCGGTTCGCTGTCCGCGCTGCTGGACCCGTCCCAGGGGATGGGTCCGTCGCTGATCGGGCTGGCCATGGGTGACGCCGGTGGCTACAAGGCCGCCGACATGTGGGGTCCCAAGGAGGACCCGGCGTGGGCGCGCAACGACCCGTCGCTTCAGGTGAGCAAGCTCGTTGCCAACAACACCCGGATCTGGGTGTACTGCGGTAACGGCAAGCCGTCCGACCTCGGTGGCGACAACCTGCCGGCGAAGTTCCTCGAGGGCTTCGTGCGCACCAGCAACCTGAAGTTCCAGGACGCCTACAACCAGGCCGGTGGCCACAACGCGGTGTGGAACTTCGACGCCAACGGCACCCACGACTGGCCCTACTGGGGGGCGCAGTTGCAGGCGATGAAGCCTGACCTGCAGTCGGTGCTGGGTGCTACCCCGGGTGCCGGCCCGGCCACGGCCGCTGCGGCTGCCGGGAACGGCCAGACCGGCCAGGGCGGCCAGGGCACCTAAACCCAACAGATCACCACTAGCGGCGGAAACCCCGAGGGGTTCCCGCCGCTAGTCGTTTCCGCGTGTGACTTGTTTCACTACCCCGCGGGCGGGGGAACTACGGCGCTGGCTAGTGTGCAGACAGCGACTAGACGATGGAGGGTGGAGATGAGGGTCGTGCGGGGTATGTCGGCGCTTCTTCGGGTGTTCTCCGTGGCGCTGTTGTCGGTCGGATTGATCGGCGTGACGGTGGCGGGCGGGCCCGCCGGAACGGCGCGGGCGGCCGGTTACGAGAGCCTGATGGTGCCGTCGGCGGCGATGGGCCGTGACATCCCGGTGGCCTTCCTGGCGGGCGGTCCGCACGCGGTCTATCTGCTGGACGCCTTCAATGCCGCCCCGGACGTCAGCAATTGGGTCACCGCGGGCAACGCGATGAACACGCTGGGCGGCAAGGGGATCTCGGTAGTCGCGCCCGCGGGTGGGGCGTGGAGCATGTACACCAACTGGGAGCAGGACGGCAGCAAGCAGTGGGACACCTTTTTGTCCAGCGAGCTGCCCAACTGGCTGGCCGCCAACAAGGGCCTGGCGCCGGGCGGCCACGCGGCCGTCGGCGCATCCCAGGGTGGATACGGCGCGATGGCGCTGGCCGCCTTCCACCCTGACCGCTTCGGCTTCGCCGGTTCCCTGTCGGGCTTCTTGTACCCGTCGAGCACCAACTACAACGGCGCGATCCTGGCCGGCCTGCAGCAGTACGGCGGCGTGGACGGCAACGGGATGTGGGGTGCCCCGCAGCTGGGCCGGTGGAAGTGGCACGACCCGTACGTGCACGCCTCGCTGCTGGCGCAGAACAACACCCGCGTGTGGGTCTACAGCCCGACGAACATGGGCGGTGACGACGCGGCCATGATCGGCCAGGCGGGCGCGGCGATGGGCAGCTCCCGCGAGTTCTACCAGCAGTACCGCAGCAACGGCGGGCACAACGGTCACTTCGACTTTCCCGGTGGCGGCGACAACGGCTGGGGTTCGTGGTCGGGCCAGCTGGGAGCCATGTCGGGCGACATCGTCGGCGCCATTCGGTAGCGGCGATCGCGAGCGCGGCGAAGCCGGGCGCAGCGGGCCGCCACATTCGGCGAAGCCGGGCGAAGCGGGTCGGCGCCATTCGGTAGCACGGTCGGCGCCGTTCGCTGCCACACTGGTCCGGGCCGCGGGAGCCGGTACCGTGTAAGAGGTGCAGCAGGGGTCGGGAGGACCGCTTGGCTGCGATCCACCGACTCTGCTAGCGGGAGAACATGGCTACCAACGCCCGGCGTAAGCGCCACCGAGCCCTCGCCTGGACCGCCGCCTTGGCAATGGCGGGCGTGGTGTTGTTGGTGATCGTGCTCGTGGTGGTCTTGCTGCGCGGCCACGAGTCGCCGCCCAGCGCGGTGCCGCCCGGCGTGCTGCCTCCGCCGTCGACGACCACCCATCCCCACAAGCCCCGGCCTGCTTCGCAGGACGCGTCGTGCCCCGACGTCCAGTTGGTCAACATCCCCGGCACGTGGGAGTCGGCCCCGCAGGACGATCCGGTCAACCCGCTGCAGTTCCCCAACGCACTGTTGCACAAGGTGACTACCGCGATAACCCAGCAGTTCCCCGCGTCCCGCGTGCAGGAATACACCACGCCCTACACCGCGCAGTTCCACAACCCGCTCGCCGGTGATACCCAGATGTCGTACAACGAAAGCCGCGCCGAGGGCACCCGCGCGACGGTCCAGGCGATGACCGACATGAACGCCAAGTGCCCGCTGACCAGTTACGTAGTGATGGGCTTCTCGCAGGGCGCGGTGATCGCCGGTGACATCGCCAGTGACATCGGCAACGGCCGCGGGCCCGTGGACGACGACCTTGTGCTGGGTGTGACGTTGATCGCCGACGGCCGCCGCCAGCCCGGGGTGGGCAAGGACGTCGGGCCCAACCCGCCGGGGGAGGGTGCCGAGGTGACGCTGCACGAGGTGCCCGTGCTGTCCGGGCTGGGTCTGACCATGACCGGAGCGCGGCCCGGCGGGTTCGGCGCGCTCGACGGCAAGACGAATGAGATCTGCGCACCGGGCGACCTCATCTGCGCGGCTCCGCAAGAGGCGTTCAGCGTGGCCAACCTGCCCAACACGCTCAACACCCTCGCCGGCGGCGCCGGGCAACCCGTCCACGCGCTGTACGCGACGACGCAGTTCTGGAATCTGGACGGCCAGGCGGCGACGGATTGGACGCTGAACTGGGCGCAGGGACTGATCGCCAACGCCCCGCATCCCAAACATGGATGACCCGGCCACAGGACACAGCCGTCAGGAGCCCGTTGCCCGTGCAGATCAGCGGTACCTTGTGATTTGGTGTGCCGCGGGCCGCCCCTTAACATTAAGAGGAATTTAAGAGCTATAAGACTTTGTTGCGGATCCGGTCCTGGTAGCAGCCGCCCTGGGATGAGAAGGAGGCCGGCGCCGGTGGCGCCGCGCGAGGACTGGCCCGCGTAGAGATGGAAACGTCGGCGTGGCCGACCAGAACAAAATGCCGGCGTAGCGCCGGCCTAAAACAGGTGTGACAGGAGAGCGGAATGCCGTACCACAACCCGTTCATCGTGAATGGAAAGATCAGGTTCCCCGACAACACCAACCTGGTCAAGCACGTTGAGAAGTGGGCGAGGGTTCGCGGCGACGCGCTGTCCTACCGTTTCATCGACTACTCCACCGAGCGCGACGGGGTGTACCGCGACATCGTCTGGCGCGACTTCAGCGCCCGCAACCGTGCCGTCGGAGCCCGGCTGCAGCAGGTCACCCAGCCCGGTGACCGCATCGCCATCCTGTGCCCGCAGAACCTGGACTACCTGATCGCGTTCTTCGGCGCGCTGTACGCGGGCCGCATCGCGGTGCCGCTGTTCGACCCGGGCGAGCCGGGACACGTCGGCCGTCTGCACGCCGTGCTCGACGACTGCACCCCTTCGACGATCCTGACCACCACCGAGGCCGCTGAAGGCGTCCGCAAGTTCATCCGTGCCCGTTCGGCCAAGGAACGGCCCCGCGTGATCGCCGTCGACGCGGTGCCCAGCGAGGTGGCGTCCACCTGGGTCGAGCCCGAGGCCGACGCCAACACGATCGCCTACCTGCAGTACACCTCCGGCTCCACTCGTACCCCGACCGGCGTGCAGATCACCCATCTGAACCTGCCCACCAACGTGCTGCAGGTGCTCAACGGCCTCGAGGGCAAGGAAGGTGACCGCGGCCTGTCCTGGCTGCCGTTCTTCCACGACATGGGCCTGATCACAGCGCTGCTGTCGCCGGTGCTCGGCTACAACTTCACGTTCATGACCCCGGCCGCGTTCGTGCGCCGGCCCGGCCGCTGGATTCGGGAGATGGCGCGCAAGCCCGAAGACGCACCGGATAGCGAGGTCATCACCGTCGCCCCGAACTTCGCGTTCGAGCACGCCGCAGTGCGCGGGGTGCCGAAGGACGGCGAGCCACCGCTGGACCTGAGCAACGTCAAGGCGATCCTCAACGGCAGCGAGCCGGTGTCCCCGGCGTCGATGCGCAAGTTCTACGAGGCGTTCAAGCCGTACGGCCTGCGCGAGACCGCGATCAAGCCGTCCTACGGCCTGGCCGAGGCGACGCTGTTCGTCTCGACCACGCCCATGGACGAGGCGCCGACGGTCATCCACGTGGACCGCGACGAGCTGAACAAGCAGCGCTTCGTGGAGGTGGCCCCCGATGCGCCCACGGCCGTCGCGCAGGTCTCCGCCGGCGTCATCGGCGTCGACGAGTGGGCCGTCATCGTCGACCCCGACACCGCCAGCGAGCTGCCCGACGGACAGATCGGCGAGATCTGGTTGCACGGCAACAACATGGGCACCGGCTACTGGGGCAGGGAAGACGAGACCACCGAGACCTTCCGCAACCTGCTCAAGTCGCGCGTCAGCCAGTCACACGCCGAGGGCGCCCCGGACGACGGCATGTGGGTGCGCACCGGCGACTACGGCACCTACCACAAGGGCCACCTCTATATCGCCGGCCGGATCAAAGACCTGGTCATCATCGACGGCCGCAACCACTACCCGCAGGACCTCGAGTACTCGGCCCAGGAAGCCAGCCGCGCGCTGCGCACCGGCTACGTCGCCGCGTTCTCGGTTCCGGCCAACCAGCTCCCGCAGGTGGTGTTCGACAACCCGCACACCGGCCTGAAGTACGACCCCGATGACAGCTCCGAGCAGCTGGTGATCGTGGCCGAGCGCGCCCCCGGGACGCACAAGCTCGACTACCAGCCGATCGCGGACGAGATTCGGGCGGCCATCGCCGTCCGCCACGGGGTCACCATCCGCGACCTGCTGCTGGTGCAGGCGGGAACGATTCCGCGGACCTCCAGCGGCAAGATCGGGCGCCGCGCCTGCCGCGCCGCCTACCTCGATGGCAGCCTGCGTAGCGGCGTCGGTTCCCCGACCGCCTTCGCCGGCGCTAACGACTGAACCCAGGAACCATGGCTGAACTAGACGACCCCCAGGACCAGCAGGAGAATCTGCCCGCCAAGAAGACCGACATGCGCGCCGGCGACGATGCAGAGCGGAGCGATGAGGAGGAGCGGCGCAAAATGACGGTCCCCGAGATGCGCGAGTGGCTGCGCAACTGGGTGGGCCGGGCCGTCGGCAAGTCGCCGGACGACGTCGACGAGTCGGTGCCGATGGTGGAGCTGGGCTTGTCGTCGCGCGACGCCGTGGCGATGGCCGCCGACATCGAGGACATGACCGGTGTCACCCTGTCGGTCGCGGTGGCCTTCCAGCATCCGACCATCGAGTCGCTGGCCACCCGGATCATCGAGGGCGAGCCGGAAGTGGACACCAGCTCCGACGACGTCTCGGACTGGACGCGCAACGGCCCGGCAGAGCGGGTCGACATCGCGATCGTCGGCCTGTCCACCCGGTTGCCCGGGGACATGAACACCCCCGACGAGACGTGGCAGGCGCTGATGGAGGGCCGCGACGCCATCACCGACCTGCCCGAGGGCCGCTGGGAGGAGTTCCTCGAAGAGCCGCGGCTGGCCGAGCGGATGGCGAAGGCCCGCACCCGCGGCGGCTATCTGAAGGACATCAAGGGCTTCGACTCCGAGTTCTTCGCGGTCGCCAAGACGGAGGCCGACAACATCGACCCGCAGCAGCGGATGGCGCTGGAGCTCACCTGGGAGGCGCTCGAACACGCCCGCATCCCGGCGTCCAGCCTGCGCGGCGAGTCCGTCGGCGTCTACGTCGGCGTCTCCAACAACGACTACAGCTTCTTGGCGGTGTCCGACCCGACGGTCGCGCACCCGTACGCCATCACCGGCACCGCGACGTCGATCATCGCCAACCGGGTCTCCTACTTCTACGACTTCCGCGGCCCGTCGGTCGCGGTCGACACCGCGTGCTCGAGCTCGCTGGTGGCGATCCACCAGGCCGTCCAGGCGCTGCGCAACCGCGAAGCCGACGTCGCGGTCGCCGGCGGCGTCAACGCGCTGGTCACGCCCGTGGTGACGCTCGGTTTCGACGAGATCGGGCAGGTGTTGTCGCCCGACGGCCGGATCAAGTCGTTCTCCTCGGACGCCGACGGCTACACCCGCTCCGAGGGCGGCGGCATGCTGGTGCTCAAGCGGGTCGACGACGCCCGCCGCGACGGCGACCAGATCCTCGCCGTGATCGCGGGCAGCGCGGTCAACCACGACGGCCGGTCCAACGGCCTGATCGCCCCCAACCAGGACGCGCAGGCCGACGTGCTGCGCCGCGCATACAAGGACGCCGGCATCGACCCGCGCACCGTCGACTACATCGAGGCGCACGGCACCGGGACTGTCCTCGGTGACCCGATCGAGGCCGAGGCGCTGGGCCGCGTCGTCGGCCGTGGCCGTCCCGCCGACCGCCCGGCCCTGCTGGGTGCGGTGAAAACCAATGTGGGCCACCTGGAGTCGGCGGCCGGCGCGGCCAGCATGGCCAAGGTGGTGCTCGCCCTGCAGCACGACAAGCTGCCGCCGTCGATCAACTTCGCGGGGCCCAGCCCCTACATCGACTTCGACGCGATGCGCCTGAAGGTGATCGACCAGCCCACGGACTGGCCGCGGTACGGCGGGTACGCGCTGGCCGGGGTGTCCAGCTTCGGCTTCGGCGGGGCCAACGCGCACCTGGTGGTGCGCGAGGTCCTGCCCCGCGACGTGATCGAGCGCGAGCCCGAGCCGAAGAGCACCGCCGAGGCGGCGCCCGAAGCCGCCGAGCCCCCCGTCATGGAAGCCCACGCGCTTCGCTTCGACGACTTCGGCAACATCATCCCCGACCCCGAAGCGCCCGAGGAGGACGAGTACGAGCTGCCGGGCGTCACCGACGAGGCGCTGCGGCTCAAGGAGATCGCGCTGGAAGAGCTCGCGGCGCAGGAGGCCGCGGAGCCCACCACGCCCCTGATCCCCCTCGTCGTGTCGGCGTTCCTCACCTCGCGCAAGAAGGCGGCTGCCACCGAGCTGGCGGACTGGATGGAAAGCCCGGAGGGGCAGGCGTCGTCGCTGGAATCGATCGGGCGGTCGCTGTCGCGGCGCAACCACGGGCGCTCCCGCGCGGTGGTGCTGGCCCACGACCACGAGGAGGCCGTCAAGGGCCTGCGCGCGGTGGCCGAGGGCAAGCAGCGGCCGGGCGTGTTCAGCGTCGACGGGCCGGTCACCAACGGCCCGGTGTGGGCGATGGCCGGTTTCGGTGCGCAGCACCGCAAGATGGGCAAGAGCCTGTACCTGCGCAACGAGGTCTTCGCCGAGTGGATCGAGAAGGTCGACGCGCTGATCCAGGACGAGCGCGGCTACTCGATTCTCGAGCTGATCCTCGACGACTCGCAGGATTACGGCATCGAGACCAGCAACGTCGTCATATTCGCGATCCAGATCGCGCTGGGTGAGCTGCTCAAGCACCACGGCGCCAAACCCGCCGCGGTGGTTGGCCAGTCGCTCGGCGAGCCCGCGTCGGCCTACTTCGCCGGCGGCCTGTCGCTGGCGGACGCCGCCCGCGTGATCGCGTCGCGGTCGCACCTGATGGGCGAGGGCGAGGCGATGCTGTTCGGCGAGTACATCCGGTTCATGGCGCTCGTCGAGTACTCGGCCGACGAGCTCAAGACCGTGTTCGGCGACTTCCCGGGCCTGGAGGTGTGCGTCTACGCCGCTCCCAGCCAGACCGTCATCGGCGGGCCGCCCGAGCAGATCGACGCGATCGTCGCCCGGGCGGAATCGGAGGGCCGCTTCGCCCGCAAGCTGCAGACCAAGGGCGCCGGCCACACCTCGCAGATGGACCCGCTGCTGGGTGAGTTCTCCGCGGAGTTGCAGGGAATTCACCCGTTGAGCCCGACGGTCGGGATTTTCTCGACGGTGCACGAGGGCACCTACATCAAGCCCGGCGGCGAGCCGGTGCACGATGTCGATTACTGGGTCAAGGGCATGCGGCACTCGGTGTACTTCACCCACGGCGTGCGCAACGCCGTCGACAGCGGCCACACCACCTTCCTGGAGCTCGCGCCCAACCCGGTTGCGCTGATGCAGATCGGCCTGACCACCGCCGCCGCGGGTCTGCATGACGCCCAACTGATTCCGACGCTGGCCCGCAAGCAGGACGATGTCGAGTCGATGATCTCGGCGATGGCCCAGCTCTACGTCTACGGCCACGACCTGGACATCCGCACGCTGTTCAGCCGCGCTTCGGGACCGCAGGATTACGCGAACATCCCGCCGACGAGGTTCAAGCGCAAGGAGCACTGGCTGGACGTGCACTTCGCGCACGGCAGCAGCTCGGTGCTGATGCCGGGTAACCACGTCGCGCTGCCCGACGGCCGCCACGTGTGGGAGTACAACCCCCGCGGCCTGACGGACCTGCCCGCACTGGTGAAAGCCGCTGCGGCCGAGGTGTTTCCGGACGCGCAGCTGGCCGCGGCCGAGCAGCGTGCGGTTCCGGGTGACGGCGCCCGCCTGGTCACGACGCTGACCCGGCACCCCGGCGGCGCGTCGGTGCAGGTGCACGCCCGCGTCGACGAGTCCTTCACGCTGGTGTACGACGCGCTGGTGACCCGCGGCGGCGAGGCGGGCGACGCCCTGCCGGCCGCGGTCGGGGCGGGCGCGGCCCTGGCAGCTTCCGCCAACGGGACGGTGGCCGCGCCGGAGGCGCCCGCCGTCGAGCCCGAGGCCGAGACCCTGACGGACAGCCTGACCAACCGGTACTTCTCGGCCAGCATGGGCAAATGGTCGCCGGACTCGGGCGAGACCGTCGCCGAGCGGCTGGGCCTGATCGTCGGCTCGGCCATGGGTTACGAACCCGAGGACCTGCCGTGGGAGGTGCCGCTGATCGAGCTCGGTTTGGACTCGCTGATGGCGGTGCGGATCAAGAACCGCGTCGAATACGACTTCGACCTGCCGCCCATCCAGTTGGCCGCGGTGCGCGACGCCAACCTCTACAACATCGAGGAGCTGATCAAGTACGCGGTCGAGCACCGCGACGAGGTCGAGCAGCTGCACGAGCACCAGAAGACGCTCACGCCCGAGGAGATCGCCAAAGAGCAGGCCCAGCTCCTCAGCGGGGCAACGCCGACAACGGCGGCCGCACCCGCGCCGGACCCGCAAGCGGAGCCGGAGACGCAGCCGGCACCGCCGGCGTCGGACGCGACGATCCCGCCGCCGCCCACGGATCCGTCCGGCCCGAAGGGGGCGGCGACCAACGGCGCGAAGCCCGATCTCGCGGGGGCGCTCAGCCAGGAGGCGGTGTCCAAGGCGCTGAATTCCGATGTGCCGCCGCGTGATGCGGCCGAGCGGGTCACCTTCGCCACCTGGGCGATCGTCACGGGCAAGTCGCCGGGCGGCATCTTCAACCCGCTGCCCAAGCTCGACGAGGACACCGCGGCCAAGATGGCACAGCGGCTTTCCGAACGCGCCGACGGCGCCGTCAGCGCCGAGGACGTCCTGACGTCGGACACCATCGAGGCGCTGGCCGAGAAGGTCCGCCAGTACCTGGAGGCCGGCCAGATCGACGGCTTCGTCCGCACCCTGCGGGCGCGCCCCGAGGGCAGCTCGAAACCCGCGGTGTTCGTGTTCCATCCGGCCGGCGGTTCAACGGTGGTCTACGAGCCGCTGTTGAACCGGCTGCCCGCGGACACGCCGATGTACGGGTTCGAGCGCGTGGAGGGCACCGTCCAGGAGCGGGCCGCCCAGTACGTGCCGAAGCTGTTGGAAATGAACGCGGGCAAGCCGTTCATCCTGGCCGGCTGGTCGCTCGGCGGTGCGCTGGCATACGCGTGCGCGATCGGCTTGAAGCGTGCGGGTGAAGACGTGCGCTTCGTCGGGATGATCGACACCGTGCGCGCCGGCGAGGAGATCCCCCAGACGCAAGAGGAGACCCGCAAGCGCTGGGACCGGTACGCGAAGTTCGCCGAGCGCACCTTCAACGTCGAGATTCCGGCGATCCCCTACGAGCAGCTCGAAGAGCTCGACGACGAGGGCCAGGTCCAGTTCGTGCTGGACATCGTCCAGCAGAGCGGCGTGCAGATCCCGGGCGGCATCGTCGAGCACCAGCGGACGTCCTACCTGGACAACCGGGCGCTCGAGACCGTGCAGATCGAGCCGTACGACGGCCACGTGACCCTGTACATGGCCGACCGCTACCACGACGACGTGATCGAGTTCGAGCCGCGATATGCGGTCCGCCAGCCCGACGGCGGCTGGGGCGAGTACGTGGCCGACCTCGAGGTGGTACCCATCGGCGGGGAGCACATCCAGGCCATCGACGAACCGATCATCGGCAAGGTCGGTGCTCACCTCTCGGATGTGCTGAATAAGGTGGAGGCCGAAACCAGCCAGACGAGTGAGGTGGGCAACTAGTGACCGGTGCGGAGCCTTCTCGCGCTCACACGACAGCCGAAAAGCTGGCCGAGCTGCACGCTCGGATGGAGCTGGCTATGGAACCCGGCGGCGAGAAGGCCGTCGCCAAGCGCGAGAAGAAGGGCATCCCCAGCGCCCGCGCCCGCATCCACGCGCTGGTGGACCCGGGCACCTTCATGGAGGTCGGGGCGTTGGCCAAGACGCCGAACGACCCGAACGCGCTCTACGGCGACGGGTGCGTCACCGGGCACGCCATGATCGACGGCCGTCCGGTCGGGGTGTTCTCCCACGACCAGACGGTGTTCCAGGGCACGGTCGGCGAGATGTTCGGCCGCAAGGTGGCCCGGCTGATGGAGTGGTGCGCGATGGTCGCCTGCCCGATCATCGGCATCCAGGACTCCGGCGGGGCCCGCATCCAGGACGCCGTCACCTCGCTGGCGTGGTACGCCGAGCTGGGCCGCCGGCACGAGGCGCTGTCCGGCCTGGTGCCGCAGATCTCCCTGATCTTCGGCAAATGCGCCGGGGGAGCGGTCTATTCGCCGATCCAGGACGACCTGCTCGTCTCGGTGCGTGACCAGGGCTACTTCTTCGTCACCGGCCCCGACGTGATCAAGGAGGTCACCGGCGAGGAGGTCACGCTCGACGAGCTGGGCGGCTCCGACGCGCAGGCCCGCTACGGCAACATCCACCAGGTGGTCGACTCCGAGGCCGAGGCGTTCCAGTACGTGCGCGACTTCCTGTCGTTCCTGCCGTCGAGCACCTTCGGCCAGCCGCCGATCGTCAATCCCGGGCTGGAACCGGAGATCACCCCGACCGACCTCGAGCTCGACGCGATCGTGCCGGACTCCGACAACGCGGCCTATGACATGCACGAGATCCTGCTGCGCATCTTCGACGACGGCGACTTCCTCGACGTCGCCGCGCAGCACGGCCCGGCCATCATCACCGGATACGCGCGCGTCGACGGCCATCCCGTGGGGGTGATCGCCAACCAGCCCATGTACATGTCGGGGGCGATCGACAACGAGGCGTCCGACAAGGCGGCGCGGTTCGTCCGGTTCTGCGACGCGTTCAACATCCCGTTGGTCTTCGTGGTGGACACCCCGGGCTTCCTGCCGGGCGCCGAGGAGGAAAAGCGGGGCATCATCAAGCGCGGCGGTCGGTTCCTCTACTCGGTGGTCGAGGCCGACGTGCCGAAGGTGACCATCACCATCCGCAAGTCCTACGGCGGCGCCTATGCCGTGATGGGATCCCGGCAGCTGACCGCCGACTTCAACTTCGCCTGGCCCACCGCGCGCATCGCGGTGATCGGCGCCGAGGGGGCCGCGCAGCTGCTGATGAAGCGCTTCCCCGACCCGACCACGCCCGAGGCGCAGCAGATCAAGAAGGACTTCATCGAGGGTTACAACCTCAACATGGCGATCCCGTGGACCGCCGCCGAGCGCGGGTTCATCGACGCGGTCATCGACCCGCACGAAACCCGGCTGCTGCTCCGCAAGTCGCTGAAGCTGTTGCGGGACAAGCAGTTGTGGTTCCGCACCGCACGCAAGCACGGGCTCATCCCGGTCTAAGCGTAAGTCCTAGTCGACCAGCGCCTGGGTCCCCAGGACGATGGCGAGGGCGAGCCGCTCGGCATCCTCGGTGCCGGGTTCGGCGGTGTAGATCATGATGCGGATGTCGTCGGCGGCGACGATGAACGTGTCGCAGGCGAGAGCGATGTGGCCGACCTCGGGGTGGTCGATCACCTTGTGCCGGCCGAAGTCGTGGTGCGGTTGCGGCGCGCCGGCCTCCCAGAGTTCGACGAACCGCGGGCTGTGCGCGGCAAGTTCGCGGATCAGCGACTTCAACCGCTGGTCGGCGGGGTAGCGGGCGGCGGTCAACCGCAGGTCGGCGACCAGGCCGGCCTCGAAGTCGGCTTGCTCCCGGGGCGTGTGGACGGCTCGGGTGCCAGGGCCGATCAGGTTGCGCCAGAGGCTGTTTCGCTCATTTCCCCGCCACGCCGTGGTCGGTCCCATCAGCGCGTCATACGGGGGGTTGGCGACCAGGAGGGTCCAGGTGGCGTCGTAGACGGCGACCGGCGTGTTCGCCAGGCGGTCCAGGATTCTCTGGACGCTGGGCGTTACCCGCGACGACACCATGTGCTGCCCGGGCGTGGCGTGCCCGGCCAGCCGGAAAAGCAACTCACGCTCGGAGTCGGAGACTCGCAACGCACGGGCGAGGGCTTCGACGACCTGGATCGAGGGTGACGTGGCCCGCCCCTGTTCGAGCCTGGTCAGGTAGTCGACCGAGATTCCGGCCATCGCCGCGAGCTCTTCGCGGCGCAGCCCCGCCGCTCGCCGGCGCCCGCCGACCGGGACGCCGACCGCGGCGGGTGCAACCCGGTCACGCCACTGCCGCACCGTTCGCCCGAACCCCCACGTTTCCATCCCTTCACTGTGCGCGACGCCGGCGTCAGGGGAAAGGGGTTGTCCTGGCCCTGCCAGTCCTACGAAAACGGGACGACTGCCTGAACATCCGACGAGGGCCAAGACTGCAACCATGAACGAGATCGCTTCCGGAACCGTCTTGCTCACCGGGCCGACCGGCGGCCTGGGAAAGGCTGCGACGCTGGCCATTGCCCGCCGTCCCCAGTCCGATCGCCCCGATCTGCTGCTGGTGGGCAGGCCGGGTCAGGCGCTGACCGCGGTCGCCGAGGAGGCCAGGTCGGCGGGCGCGAACGTGCATGAAATCGCCTGTGACCTTGCGCGGCTTTCCGACGTGCGCAGCGCGGGCCGGATCGCCAAGGACTTGCTGCTGTCCGGTGCGGTGCGCCCGCTGCGCGGATTGGTGGCGAACGCCGGGCTCGGGTCTGCCGACACGCACAACGCGTCAGCGGACGGATACGAGCTGACGTTCGCCGTCAATTACCTGGCGCATGCGCAGCTCATCGGGGACCTCCTGGCCTCATTCTCCGTCCCGGCCCGCGTGGTGCTCGTCGGTTCGAACACCTACTACCAGAACGTGTTTCGCCGGTGGCTGCACGTCCCGCCGGCGCGGTGGCGCGATCCGCTGGAGCTGGCCCGGCCCACCCCCGCGGACACGCCGTCGACGTTCGAGCAATCCGGGATCGCCTATTCCAACTCGAAACTCGCGCTCCTGTATTACGCGCACGAACTGCAACGGCGCGCCCCCGCCGGAGTCAACGTGACGGTATTCGAGCCGGGATTCATGCCGGGCACAGGGCTGAGCAGGTCCCAAGGCCCCGCCGTGCAGCGGGTGGGGCGTGTCATCGAGCGAATCCCCGGGGTGTCTGCACCGCGGCAGTCTGGCCCCGCGCTGGCATCGATCGTGCTCGACGGCCGCTGGGCGCATCTGCGCGACGGCGCGTTCGTCGTCAAAGCCCAAGAGCGCGAGGTGAAACCGTTCGCGCAGGATCGTCAGCGCGAAGCGCGGCTGTGGGAGGCCACCACCGAACTGCTCGACGCTGCCAAGTGACCGCCTATCCCATCAGCGCGCCGTCGACCAGTTCGTCGAAGCGCTCGAGCGCCTCGTCACGGTCGGCGTCGATCCCGCGCAGCGCCCCGCGGTCGGCGAGGTACCGCTGCGCGTGGAGCCGGGCGACCAGCGCCTTGCGCTCCCCGCCGCGGGTCGCGCGTTCCCAGGCGGCCTGCTCAGTGAGCAGCGCGCCCGCGTAGACGTCGCCCATGAATTGGGCCAGCGGGAACAGCCGCGCCTCGGCCATGTCGCGGTCCAGTTTGGACCAGGCGGTGATCGCCGCGTCCAGATCCTCGATGCGCCCGGCGACCAGCCGGGTGGTGTCGTCGTCGTCGGACACCGAGACCGCGTCGCGCAGCCGCGCCAGCAACGCCTCGTGCGCGCGGGTCTGCTCGATGCCGCGCCGCACGTCCAGGCAGAGGATGTTGTCGGGCCCCTCCCAGATGGTGTTGACCTGCGCGTCGCGCAGCAGCCGGGCCACCGGCCAGGTCTCGATATACCCATTGCCGCCGTGGATTTCGATGGCATCGGATGCCGCGGTGATCCCGAGCCGGCAGGCCTTGAGCTTGGTGACCGGCACCGCGATGCGCTGCCGCATGCTGCGCGGCTGGCGGTGGTTGGTGGCGCCGGTGCCGTCGAAAACCATTGCCTGCGCGGCTTCGACATCGACGATCATCTCGGCCAGCTTGCGCCGCATCAGCGGCTTGTCGATGAGCGCGCCGCCGAACGCGTGCCGCCGCCGGGCGTAACACAGCGACTCGACCAGGGCGCGGCGCGCGTTGCCGAGTCCGAACAGGGCGATGCCCAGGCGCGCGGCGTTGGTCAGCTCCATCATGCGGCCCAGCCCCTTGCCGTCGGACGGGCCCGCCTCCCCGGTGGGTTCGCCGGACAGCAGAAACGCCTCGGCGTCAGCGAATTCCACCTCACCGGAGGCCACCGAGCGGGTGCCGAGCTTGTCCTTGAGGCGGCGCACTCGCACCCCGTTGCGCGACCCGTCGCGGCGGGTGCGCAGCACCAGGAAGTTGGCGACGCCGCGCGTCGAGTCGGGCGCCCCCTCAGGTTTGGCCAGCACGACGAACGCCTCGCCCGCGCAGTTGGAGGCAAACCACTTGAAGCCGTTGATAATCCAGGCGTCGCCTGCGCGGGTCGCGGTGGTCTCCAACGCGCCCAGGTCCGAGCCGCCGGTGCGTTCGGTCAGTAGCTGCGCCGTCTCGCCCGCCCACTCGCCGGAGGCGAACTTGGCCAGCACGTGCTCGCGTACGTCGGCGGGCGCGTAGGCGGCCACCAGCGACTGGACCATGCCGCCGCCCGTGCCGAGCGCGCAGCCCATCCCGATATCGGCCTGGTTGAGTAGGTAGTTCGACGCGAACAGGCCCAGACCCGAGCTGACCTTGGCGGCCCGCGCATCGTTGCGCAGGGCCTGCTGGGCGTCCAGGACCGCGCGCTTGGACTGGGTGAACGAGGCCGGCATGACGACCTGGCTGATGTCGTGGCCCCAGCGGTCGTACCGCTCGAGCCGCGGCGGGTTGCGGTCGGTCTCCTCGGCCCATCTCGCGACCGGCCCGCCCACCAGCTCGCCCATGCGCGCCAGGTGCGGCTCTATGACCCTCAGCTCGTCGGGCTGCAGGAAGTACGCCATGGTGAATTGCAGGGTGGGGTCGGTGAGGTACCAGTTGAGACCCACGGCCCCGCGGTAGCTCTCGGTCCGGTAGCGCTGGGCCTTTTCCTCGGTGCAGAAGGGCAGCCGGTCCACCGCCTCAACGGCGTAGTCGCTCATGGCACAGACGCTACGCGTTGGCGAGGAAAAGCAGACGCACCCTGCCGAGCTGGATTTCGTCGCCGTCGGCCAGCACAGCGGAGTCGACGGCCTCGCGGTTGAGATACGTGTGGTTCATGCTGCCCACGTCGACGATGCGGAATTGTCCGCCCTCGCTGAGGAATTCGGCGTGCCTGCGGCTGACCGTGATGTCGTCGAGGTAGATGTCGCTTTCCGGGTGCCGGCCCGCCGACATGAGGGGCTTGGTCAAGGCGAAACGTGACCCGGTGTTGGGCCCGCGCGTGACGACCAGCAGCGCGGAACCCGGGCTGAGTGCCGGCCTGTTCTCGACCGCCGCGTCGGCGGCGGTTGCCGGCGCGTCGAATTCGGCGGTTACGGCGGCGCCCATGTCACCGGTCAGCTCTTCCGAGCCTTCCCCCGCGGTTGGCCGGTGCGGCGGCGATCCTTCGTTGCTCACGCGGCTCGCGGCAGGTCCGGATTCGCCGCTGCCGCTTGCGATGTCGGCCGCTGCGGTGCGGGTGCCCAGCCGACGTAGGTCAGGTATAGGCCGACGAGGGCGAAGATCACGCAGAGCGTGATCCACCACGCCTGCGCGCCGATCATGTCATCCGCCAGCGACGCGAAGAACCGGGGAAAGGCCACCAGCAGGACCCCGCGCAGCACGATCAGCCAGCCGAGCAGGGAAACGATGGCGGCCGCGGCGCCTTTCCAGCTTCGGTGCGCGGCAACGATGCTCAGGCCGACCAGCAAGATGAAGGCGCCCGTCACGAAGGTCCACATCGAATTCGCCTCGAACTGCGACAGCAGCGACTGCATGTCCGAGGCGCGCGCCACCGCCGTCACGTCGACGATGACGAGGAAGGGACCGAGCACGCGCGAGAAAAAGCGCGTCGCGGTCTGTGATTGTGGTGAGTCGTTCATGGCCGTGCCTCTCATCCTCCGCCGGTCATTCGGCGATCCCCATTATCGGAGCACTTGACCGAGGCGCCGAGATAGGGACTTTTGGCCTGCGTCAGCGGGACCGAAGTGATGGCCGGACGGCGGCTATACCGGCGCCACGAACTCGGAGGTGTAAAACTCCGCCGGATTCTGCGAGTTTCCGTTTCGCCGCTCGATAATCACCCACACGCCCGTCGTGCCGGGCCGAGTGGTGTCTTGCACGGTCGCCGTGCCGTTGCCCGCCCCGTCGATGTCCATGCCGGAGAACGCGGTGCCGGGGTCGCCCGGTCCGCAGGTGCTCGACGCGGGTCGGGGCATCTGGATGAGCCCGACGTCGAAGTGGGTGCCGGGCTCGGGCTCGTCGTACAGATGCACCTCGGCGACCGTCCTCGACCCGGAGGTATGGATCAGGGCGGAACCGGTGCCGAGCATCGGGCTGGGCACCTTCGGCGCCACGCCGACGCGGCTGAAATCGCAGCGCCGCAAATAGTTGTCCAGGGCCACCGTGGTGCCGCCGTCGGCGGCCGCCGCGGTGATTTCGAACGTCGCCGCCGGGGCGGTCGCCGCGATGGTCACCGCCGCACATGTTCCCAGCCTTCTCAGCGCGCTCATGGGGCCACCTATTGTTCCGGTGTGAAGTGGATCACAGCGGAATAGGTATTAACCCCGGCGCGGTGAAATCAAACGTTTTTTGCAAACAATTACTAGATCGTCAATTTCCCCGCTTTATTTGGCAGCTGACGAATTACGGCTCGAAATCCGATAAAGGCCGCTAGGGCTTAATTCGGATTGGTCCCGGGGACCACCACCCGCTGCGGGTCGCGGTGCCCAGGTCGAGCCGCGCGGGCGTGGCCTCGGCGACGGTGTCGAACTTGCGCAGCGACCCCCAGTCCCGCCCCCAGTCGTGGGACAGGTAGGTCGACATCACGTGCGCCCGTAGCAGCAGGTCGGTGATGCCCAGCAGGCCGCCGTTCACGCCGTCCTGCCAGGTGTCGGTGTCCTGCTTCTTGGCGTTGTAGTCGGGCGTGATGCGGAACTTGGGAATCTCGGTGACGCCGTTGACGTGCAGCATCGGCTGCTGGCACGGGAAGGCCAGCCCGACCGCCCAGTCCATCAGCACCGGCTGTGTCGCGCCGACGTACTCCTGCAGCGAGCGCAGCTCCGGCACGCGCGGCGGGGTCAGCGCGATCCAGTCATCCGGCGTCAGGGACAGGTCCTCGGCGACCACCCGCACCGCGACCGCGTCGGCGGGAATCTGGGAGCGGGGGAAGCGCAGGTTGCGCCACACCTTCGGCTGCTCGCCGTAGAGGTCGTAGGGCACCAGCCGTCCGGCCGGCAGCACGGCGCCGCCGGGACCGGGCCTGCCGATTTCCAATTCCACGGTCTGCCCGTTGGTGTGGTGATGCAGGATGCTGTTGCCGGAGATGGTGCCCGCGGCGGTCACCACCACCAGCGGGTGCGCGGCGTCGGGCTTCGGCAGCTGGTACCACGCCGAGGTCAGCTTGCTCTGCTGCTGCGCCCCGGTGGTGTAGCTGCCGGCCAGCGGAACCTGATCGGGGTTGAGGCCGTAGGGCAGCGGCACGATCGAGCCGTTGATTCCCGGCGCCGTCAGCTTGAGCGGCGCGTCCCAGTCGTAGTCGGTGCCGGGCTGCGGCACCGATGTCTCCTTGACCGACTCGGCCAGGGTGCGGTCCGGCACGCCGTTGGGGGTGAAGCCGGTGGGGTTGACTCCCCCCAAGGGGCCCAACGGGCCCCAGTTGCCGGGCAGGGCCGCCATGAAGCCCGCGTTGCTGTCGGGCTCGACGAGGATGTCGTCGGCCAGCCCGCATCCCCCGCTGAACTCGCGCAGGTTGTCCCAGGCGTTGGAGTAGGTGGGGTACTGACGCACGATGCCGGCCACCATGGACGCCACGAACACCAACGCCATGAAGCCCGCGGCGATGGGAATGGGCGCCGCCGTCAGAGCACGCGCCAACCGGCCCTCGCCATGGCCGGTGTCGGCGAAGTGCAGCCACGCCGCGTACACCGCGGCAATCGCGAACAGCGCGAAAAAGATTGTGCTGATTGTGATTCCGCCGACCTTCGGCATGCTGCTGTTGAACGGCACGCCGTAGCTGGAGACGTACCACCAGCCGTTGGTGGTGGCGAAACACAACGCCAGGATGAACAGCACCGCCGCCAGGAACGCCATCCGGTTGCGCGACCAACGCAGCACCTTCGGCGACACCAGCACCGTCGTCAGCGCGGCCATCGCGGCGCCCACCGCCGCGAAGAGGCCGAAGTGGTGCACCCACTTGGTCGGGGTGAACATCAGGAAGAACATGGTGCCGAAGATGACGCCCATCAAACGCCAGGCCGGTCCGCGGGCGACGCCGGGAACTCGCTTGCGCCGCAACATGATGAACACGGCGGTGAAGAGGCACAGCGCGGTGATCAGGAAGCCGAAGCGGCGCGAGAGCGAGCCGTCCACGGTGGGCAGGATCAGGTAGTAGTAGCGCAGGTTCTCGGTGTACCAGGCCTGGCTGGGCCCGATGGCGGTGCGAATCCTGGTGGCCTCCAACACCGTTGCCAGGGTCTGGTCGGCGAACACCACGGTCAGGATCACGGTGCCGGCCGCCAGCATCGGAGCCACCAGGGGCAGCGTGCCGACCAGTCGGTGGCGGCGCACCAGGATGCGCAGGATCGGGCGACCACCGGCGACCAGCGCGGCGACCGCGATCAACCCGGTGGGCTGGACGCCGAGCGTGAACGCCGCGGTGATGACCGCCAGGGCGGCGGGCGTCAGCCTGCTGTAACGCATGGAGCGCTCGATCAGCACATAGGTGACCAGCGAACCGAGGGCGATGATCGGCTCGGGGCGCAGGCCGTTGTCGAAGGGCATCCATGCGGTCAGCAGCACCATCCCGGCGGCCCAGTTCGCGGCCTTGCTGCCGGCCACCGCCGGACCCAGCCGGGGGAGCACCTCACGCGAGAGCAGCAGCCAGCACAGGATGCCCGCGATCAGGTCGGGTAGCCGCATCCACAGGCTGGCGTCGCTGACGTGGGTCATCAGCGCCAGCAGGTTGTAGTACCAGCCGAACGGGTCCTCGGGGCTGCCGAACCAGCGGAAGTAGTTCGACATGTAGCCCGCGTGGTCGGCGACCCGGGCCATGCCCAGGATGTAGCCGTCGTCCGACGAGTTCGCCCCGATCACATGCCAGAGCACGAAGCCGAAGATCACCACGACATCGGCCAGGGTGAACGTGCGCCAGTTCGCGGGAATGAGCCGCCGCATGCGGTGGCCGTCCAACTGGTCGAGGCGCCACAGCGCGACCAGCGCGACGATGGTGGACACGATCGCCAGCACCATCGCAGCCAGCTTCAGCGTCGTCGGCGTGGTGGAGAACCGGGTGTCGATGGTCGCCGAGAACTTCAGATCCGGGGGGGCGGGGCCGCTGAGATCGGTGAACACCCCCACAATCTGCGGCCGCAGGTTCGGGTCCGGGAAACCGCCGCTGATCGGTCTGCCCGCCGAATCCTTCAGTCCGACAAAGGTGGCGAAGGCGCCGGCCTTCGTCGAGCTGATCTCGATGCGCTGACATTGCGCTGACTCGACCTGATCGCGAGGCGCGCTGGCGATCACCACGTTGCGGTCGGTGACATCCACCCGCTTGCCGTTGACGACGACGAACAGCGCGTTGAGCGCGGCGTCCTTGCCCTTCTTGGGCGCCGTGCTCAACACGACGCCGCCGTCGGGTGGCAGGGCGCGCACCGCAGAGCAGGGCACGGTTGCGGTCACGTCGACCGGGGTCAGCGAAATCAGCGGCGCGTTAACGCTATTCAGTGCGCCGTTCTGTGGCCAGTTGAGGGTCGCGGTGGTCTGCACGACGGGTAACAGCGGGGTGGCCACCGACAACACGAACCCGATCAGGCCGGCGACAGTCGCCACCCAGCGCGTCGTCCGCACGTCCTTGCCGGCCGTCGTCACGCTCATGGGAGTGCCCGAATCGGTCCCTGCCGGCTCCAGCCGTGCACTGTCATCACACCCTGTTCGATCACGGCGTCCGGCGCCTGGTCAGCCGGCACCAGCCGGAAGTACTGCTCCACGGATCCCCAGTCGCGATACCAGTCGCCACGCAGATACGTCGAGATCGTCGAGGTACGAAGCATCGCCTGGGTGACCAGGAACGGGCCGCCGGCCTCGCTGGCCTCCCAGCCGTTCGACGACGACGCCGTCTGCTTGTGATCGGGCAGGATGCGGTATTGCGGAAGTTCGGCAACGCCCAGGTGTTCGGAGAACGGTCGCTGGCACGGGAAGTTCGCCGCCGTCGCGATGTCCATCAGCACGGGCGTGTTCGACCCCATCAGCTGCTGCAGGGTTTCCAGCACCGGCACCCGCGGCGGCGTAAATGCGAACCACTGATCCGAACTCAGGTTCGGGTCGTAGGCGACGATGCGCGCCACGTTGGCCTCGGGCGGCGCCCAGGTCAGCGGGAACCGGAGGTTGCGCCACGCCGGCTCGGGGCCGATGTCGATCGGCTGCACCTCGGCCAGCGGCTGGGTGGTGCCGTCGGGACGGGCGACACCCCACTGCAATTTCAGCGACTGCCCGTACGTGAAGGTGCCGTCCTCTTTGTAGGACCAGATCGCGCCGGACGCCGACACCACGACGATCGGGCGGTCCGGGCTGCGCGGGGGCAGCTGATACCACGCCGAGGTGGCCGTGGCGGCCAGCGAGTTCTCGCCGTAGCTGCCCATCACCGGGGTGCGGGCCGGGTCGAGGCCGAACGGGAGCGCCGCGTGCGAGCCGTTGACGCCGGCTGGGCCTTTTCCGCCGGCCGTGCCGGCCGAGTCGCTCATGGCGGCGTTGGGCTTGTTGGGCGACGCGTCGGAATTCACCACGCCCGGCTTGGTCACCACCGGGTACGACCTCAGGTCATCGCCCACCCCGTCGGGTTTGAAGCCGACCGGGGTGAGACCGCCGAGCGGGCCGTCGGGGCCGAAGGTCTGTCCGGGCGCCGGCTGCAGCATGCCGGCATTGGGATCGGGCTCGGTCAGCACGTCGTCGGCCATGGCACAGCTCGTCGGGGAGAGTCCGGAGGTGATGGCGGCGAGATTGGCCTTGGCGGTGGTGTAGAGCGGGTAGCGGAACACCGCGCCTTTAGTCAGCGAGGCGACTTCGCCGACGACCATGATGCTCGCGACCACCAGCAGCGGAGTCGACGCCAGCACGCGGTTGCGCCGGTTGTCCTCGACTTCGGTGTGGCCGGCGTAGTCCATCCGGAAGTGCTGCCAGGCGGCCAGCAGCCCGGTGAGGATCGACAACGTCAGGAACATCGACGTCACCGGGTGGCTGGCGATCACCGGCTGGATGTCGTACCACGGCACCCCGTAGTTGCCGACGTAGAACCAGCCGTTGATGCCGGAGGTGGCCCACGCCAGCACGAACAACAGCGCGGTCACGTACAGGGTCAGGTTGCGGCGGTTGTGCAGGCCGATCCGGGCGAGCGCGAACGCGGTGACCGCACCCAGCGCGCCGGCCAGTCCGGCGAAGGCGCCGAACTGAACGGCCCACTTGGTCGGGGTGAACGTCAGCAGCAACAGGCCGAGGGCCGTGGTGCCGATCAACCGCCACGCCGGGCCGCTGGCCACCCCCGGTATCCCGCCGCGGCGCAGCAGGATGACCAGCATCCCGAACAGGCACAGGAAAAGCACCAGCACCGCGAATCGCCTGGACATGGACCCGTCGGGATTGGACTCCACCGTGAGGAAGTAGTACCGAAGCCAGTCCTGGTACCAGGCGATCGTCGGCCCGACCTTGTATTTGATGCGCGCCGATTCGGCGACTCCCGCCAGCGTCTGGCGGTGGAACACCACGACGGTGATCAGGGACAACGACGCAACCAGCACGGCCAGCGGTGCGAGGAGCCCGTCGGTCGCCCGGCGCCGCCGGATCGTTTGGGCGATGGCGCGCGATCCGGTCAGCAGCGCGGCGACGGCGATCAGGCCCTGCGGCGCCAGGGTCGCGGTGAGCATCGCGACGAAGACGGCGACCGCGGCCGGGGCCAGCCGTTGCAGCGCGATCGCGCGTTCGACCAGGATCCAGGTGACCAGCACGCCGAGGGCGATCAGCGGCTCGGGCCGCAGCCCGTTGTTGAACGGCAACCAGGCGGCCAGGAACACCGCGCCCGCGGTGAACACCGCCACCCGGTTGGCCGCCAGGCCGCCCCGACCGGGCCCCAGCCGGCGCAGCACCCAGTGGCTGATCACCAGCCAGCAGGCGATCCCGGCCAGTGTGGCCGGCAACCGCATCCAGACGCCGGCGGTGCTCACCGACGCCAATCTGGACAGCACCCCGAGGTACCAGTCGAACGGCGCGTCCGTCGCGCCGAAGTAGCGGTAGTAGTTGGCGATGTAGCCGGCCTTGGGGGCGACGCGGGCGATGGTCAGGTTGTAGCCGTCGTCGGACGAGGTGGCGCCGATGACGTGCCAGAGCAGCAGCGTCACGATCACCCCGGCGTCGGCGATCCAGGTGGCGATGCCGACGCGGCGCCAGGAACTCCAGCGCTCGCGGGGCCGGTAACGGGAGAGACTGGCGATCGGCGACCGCCAGTTGACCAGCGTGCCGCCGCCGCGACTGCGTCGGTCGAGCGCGGCGAGCGCGATGACGGCCGTCAGGACGGCCAGGCTGCCCACCACCATCGCCAGCCGCTTGAGGGCGGTGGGGGCGGTGATGAACCGGGTGTCGATGTCGACGCGGGCGGACAACCCGGGTTGGGCGGGCACCTTGAGGTCGGTGAAGATCCCACCGACCTGAGGCTTCTTGTCCGTGGAGAGTCGTCCGGAGGCGCCGGGGATGCCGACGAACTCCGCTCCCGTGCCGCCGGCGTCGGCCCAGGCGTGCAGCACGCTGCAGGCGCCACCGGCGACGGCGGGCCGCGGCGCCACCGCGGCGACGGTGTCGCGGAAGGCGACCACCACCGAGTCCTTGTCGGCGCGCACGAACAGGCCGTTCTTGCCGGCGTCGACGCCCCCGGCGGGCAGCGTCGAGATCACCAGGCCGCCGGCGGCGGGCAGGGTGGCGATCGCCGCGCACGGGACCGAGATGTCCAGCGCGCGCGGCGCACCGGAAACCAGGGGCGCGGTGACCTGGGTGACGTGCCCGTCCACGATGCCCTGCGGCCACAGCACCGTCGCGGTGGTTTGTCTGACCGGGAGCAGCGGGACGAGCGCACACAACAGCAGTCCGACGATCCCGGCGACGGCGGCCACCAACCGTGGGATCCGCTGCGATCGCTGATTACCGTCGGGGGACACGAGGCTCGATGGTAAGCGAAGCCGCTTAGTCCGCCGAGGACGCGGGGCCGTGCGGCGGCCCGCGCAGGCTCAGTGGGCGAGCCGCGCGGCCAGTGTCTGCAGCCCCGGACCGGTGAGGTCGGCGAGGGCCGCGGTCCGGCCGGCCATCGCCATGAGGAGCGCCTCGCCCGGCCCGGTGACCTCCGGTCCCCGGCCGTGTTCCCAGTCGACGTCGGTGGCGTGCAGGCGCAGGCCCCGGATGCGGCGGCCGGCGCCGAGCCGGGGGTTGCCGGGCACCAGGGCGAGGACCCGCTCGAGCCGATCGGCGGGGACGGTGCGCGGCCGGACCAGCGCGCGGCGGATGTCTTGATGGTGGATGGTGCCGTCGACGAGTGCGATCATCCCGCCGAAACCGGCTGTCAGCCCGCGTGGTTGGAGGTGGGCGCGCAGAAAATCGAGCAGCTGTGGGGCGCTCAGGTGGGAGAACTCGTCGACGCCCACCTGGTTGGCCCGCACGACCCGGCCTTTCGCGAAGCGCTTGAGCAGCCCCAGCGCGTCGAGCTCCTCATAGCTGATCATATGCGCCACAACGTCTTTGACCGTCCAGCCCGTGCACAGGCTGGGTGCGTCCCACTGCTGCGGCGTCAGCGTGGCGAGAAAGTCCGCCAGGTCGGCCCGCTCGGCGCGGGCCATGCTCATCAGGTCGGTCGTCATCGCCGTCCCGCTGCCTAGGTCTTGCGCAACGGCGCGGGGTTCCACAGGCCGCTGCGCGTGGCCGTCCCCAGCTGCAGGCGGGCCGGCTGTGCGTCGGCGTAATACGGCGTCAACCGTTGCAGCGACCCCCAGTCGCGCGACCAGTCGTCCTTCAGATAGGTGGCCATGGTCGTCGCCTTCACCAGCAGCTCGGTGACACCCAGCGGGCCGCCGCCGTTGTTGTCCATCACCGGCGAGTTGGCTTCGGCACCGAAACGGTCCGGCAGGATGCGCCATTTCGGGGTCTCGTCGACGCCGTTCTGGTGGCTGAACGGCCGCTGGCAGGGGAACGCCAGGCCGACCAGCCAGTCCAAGAACACGGGGTCTTTGGACCCGACCACGTCCTGCAGCGTGCGCAGCTGCGGAATCCGCGGCGGTGTGAGCGCGATCCAGTGCTGCGGCGCCAGGTCTTCGTCGTCGGCGACCAACCGGATCTGGGTGGCGTTGGCCGGGATGGCCGACAGCGGCAGCCGCAGGTTGCGCCACGCCGGCGACGCCCCCACGTCGGCGAACTGGAACGACCCGCCGGGGTGTCCGCTCGCCGCTTCGTCGTCGGTGGCCCACTGGACCTGGACTTCGCGGGGGTCGAACCGGCCGGCCGCGCTCACCACCAGCAGCGGCCGCGCACCGTCGCGGGCGGGCAGCCGGTACCAGCCCGACCGCAGGTGGGCGGGCACCTGGATGCCCGGGCGCCAGCTGCCCAGCACGGGCGTGCGTGCCGGGTCCAGGTTGTAGGGCAGCTGCGCTACCGATCCGTTGATTCCCGGCGCCGGGGTGGTGCCGCCCTCGGTGCCGGCCTCCGCGCCGGTGACCAGCCTGTCGTCGTTGATGAAACTGCGGTCACCCGGCCGCTCCATCACCGGGTCGGCCCGGACGTCGGCCGGAATGCCGTTGGGCGTGAAGGCTTCCGACAGACCCGCCCCCAGCGCTTGTGCTACTACAGGGCCCGCCGTGGCGCTCACCGGCGACAGCATGCCGGCGTTGGGGTCCTGTTCCACCAGCACGTCCTCGGCCAGGCCGCAGGACTTGCCGGTAAGCGCCTCGAGGTTGGAGCGACCCACCGACCACGCGGGGTACTGGGCGGTCATCGCCAGGGTCAACGACGCCACTTCGAAGACCACCAGCACCCAGGTCGCAATCGCCAACGGGGACTGGATGATTCCCGCCACGCGCGCCCCGTACCGGGTCTTGGGTGGGCCGTCATCGGGGGACACGAAGTGGAACCACGCCGCCAGCGCCAGCACCACGACGGTCAGCCCGAGCAGCGCGGTGGCGAAGGCGTAATGCCATGCCGGGAACGAATTCGACCATGGCACACCGAAATTCGATACGTACCACCAGCCGTTGACGCTGGCGAACGACAGGGCCGCCAGGAAGAGCACCGCCGCGGCGAACATGGTGCGGTTGCGGCGGGACCGCATCGCCACCGCGGTCACGGCGACCGCGGCCAGCGCACCCAGCGACCCGGCCAGTCCGGCGAACACGCCGAAGTGGTGCGTCCACTTGGTGGGGGTGAACATCATCGCGATGAAGGAGATGATGGTGATCCCGACGATGCGGCGGCTGGGCCCGGCGGCCGTGCCCGGAATCCGGCCCTTGCGCAACGACATGGCGACCGTGATCCCGAGCGCCAAGACGAGGGCCAACACGGCGAAGCGGCGGGCGACCGATCCGTCGGGGCTGGCCATGAACAGCCGCTCGTAGCGGATGTGTTCGTCGAACCAGCTGAGGCTGGGCCCGACGGCGCGCTTGAGCATGCTGGCCTGCACCTCACCGGCCAGGGTCTGGTCGCGGAAGATCAGGATCGCGGTGACGGTGACCGCGGCGAGCAGGGGCGCGACCAAGGGCAGCGCGCCGAACAGCTTGGATCGGCGGTGCAGGATGGTCCGCAGCGGCCCGATCGCGACCAGCAGGGCGCCGATCGAGGCGATGCCCGTCGGCCCGGAGAACAGCGTCAGCGCGCCGACGATGCAGGCGACCGCCACCGGCAGCAACCGGCTGGTGGCCACCGCACGTTCCACCGAGCACCAGGTCAACAGGATGCCCAGCGCGATGATCGGCTCGGGCCGCAGGCCGTTGTTCAGCGGCAGCCACACGGCCAGGAACATCCCGGCCGCCGTCCAGGCCGCCCCGCGGTTCTGTTTGACGGCGTGACCCAGGCGCGGCATGACCTCCCGGCTGATCACCCACCAGCACGTCAGCGCCATCGCCAGGGTGGGCAGCCGCATCCAGATGCTGGCGGTGCTGACGTGGGCCCACAGGGCCAGCAGGTCGTAGTACCAGCCGAAGGGGGCCTCCGGCGTGCCGAACCAGCGGTAGTAGTTGGCCATGTAGCCGGCGTGCTCGGAGACCCGGGCCATGGTCAGGATGTAGCCGTCGTCGGAGGTGTTCGCGCCGACGAACTGCCACCACACCAGCACCGCGATGACCAGCGCGTCCAGGCCGCTGACCGACCACCAGCGCGACGGCAGGAAGCGGCGGTGTCGGGTGCCGTCGGCGGTGTCCAGCAGGTGCAGCGCGACCAGGGCGGCGGCGGTCAGCACCAACCCGAGGATCATCGCCGCCATCTTCAGCTGGGTCGGGCTGCTGCTGTAGCGGGTGTCGATGGTCGCCGAGAAGCTCAGCCCCGGCGGGGCGGGGCCCGAGAGGTCGGTGAACACGCCGACGATCTGGGGCCGGAAGTCGTAGCCGCTCTTCTCCCCGCGCAGCGGCGACCCGGGGTGCTCCGCGTTGGGTCCCTGGGTCAGCCCGACGAACTCGGCGGTGACCTTGTCGGCGTGCGCGGTGAAGGTCAGCCGCTGACAGGCCGGGCTGAGCACCTGGCTGAGCGGGGCGGTCACCACCGCGACGTTGCGCACCACCACCACGAGGTAGTCGTTGGCGCGCTGGATGAGCAGCCCGCGGTCGACGGCCTTGGGGGCCTGCTTGGGCACCGTCGACAACAGCACCGTCTTGCCGGCGTTCGGCGCGACGACCAGCCCGGCGGCGGCCTGGCAGGGCACCGTGACGTTGAGGTCGGTCGCCACGTATCCGATCAGCGGCGCGTCGACGCTCTGGAAGGCGCCGTTCTGCGGCCAGTTGAGCTGGGCGGTGGTCTGGTTGACCGGCAGCAGCGGGGTGGCGATGGCCAGCAGGGCCCCGAGCAGCCCCGCGACGGTGGCAACCAACCGGGCGATCCGGTGGTTACCACCCGTGTCGGTCACGGTGGTAGATGCTAGTTCTTCGACGCGCGGCGGCGAGGTGTCGGTGCTCATCAGCGACCCGTCAGTGGCTTGTCGACGGTTTGCGGATCGCCACCACGAACGGGCCGGCACCGTGGACGACGAACTGGGGGCTGTCGAACAGGGCGGCCCGCAGGTCGACGGTGTAGCGCCGGACGTTGGGCTGGTTGGGATACACGTCCTCGGCGAGCCGCAGCGTGTAGTTGCCGTTCGCGCCGCGGCGCATGAGAAAGACCGTGGGCGGCGGCCAGGGACAGGTGTCGAGCGCGTGGATGAGCTCGTCGGCGGATTTGAGCTTGGACCACTTCTTGATCTGGGCGGCCCGCAGGTCGAATTGGGCGAGAGGGTTGGCGTAGTGCGACGTCAGTCCCTGGAAGCCCCAATAGGGATAGAAGGACAGGAAGCTGTAGTCGGCGGTCATCACCACGGTCTGGTCGCGCGGCCTGCCGGTCACGGTCGCAATGGTGTGGTCGATGTCGGGGTAGAACTTCTCCGAGCTCGGCGGGCGCCGGTCGCCGCGCTGGCCGTTGCCGTCGGTGTCGGTGTAGGCGATGGTGAGGTCGGGGCGCAGCACGTCGGGAATGTCCTGGCTGAACGCGATGGCGGCGGCCAGGCCGACGGCCGCGGCGACGGGAAGGGCCGCGCGGCTCCGCGCGGACAGCGCCCGCACCGCCTCGACGAAGCCGAACGCTCCCGCGGCCACCAGCAGCACGGTGAGGGTGGGCTGGAGCCGGAACGACAGCAGCGTGGTGCGCGCGAGCGTGGTCAGCATCGACAGCAGCGACCACAGGTAGACGGCCAGCACGCCGACGGCCAGGGCGCCGGCCCGCACCGACGATCGGGCCCGCAGCACCAGCCAGAGGGCGCCGAGCAGGCAGACCGCCCCGAGCAGCGAGAACTGCAGCATCGGGAAGGTCAGGACGGCGCCGTCGGCCGGCAGGTAGTGCTGGGCGCTGCCGGAGTTGCTGACCGGGCTGCGGGCCGCACGCAGCAGGAACGGCAGCCAGGTGGTGCTCGCGATGGCCGCGGCGATGACGGCGATGACGGCCAGCCGGCGCAGCGGGTCCAGCGCGGCCCCGGGGCCGCCTTGCCGCCAGCGCACCGCGGCCAGCCACAGGGCCATCAACAGGACGGTGAACGCGCCGAAGGCGAACAACAGCGTGTACCAGGTGGCCGTCCAGCCGAGGAATAGTCCGGTGCCGACCACCGCCGCCCAGCCGCCCCCACGCTCGCGGCCGCGCAGGCCCGACCAGGTCAGCACCAGCACCGGCGGCAGCAGCAGGGTGATCATCGCGGCGTAGGGCTCGGGCGAGCCATAGGCGAGGGTCGCCGCCGCCGTCGCCGTCGTGACGATCAACGCGTACTCGAAGCGGACCATCCGCCACCACAGCACCAGGGCGACCGCGGCGGCGATGGTGATCGAGGTGACGGCCCACGGCTTGTAGAGCTCCCAGGCCGGCGTGCCGCTCAGGGCCGCGGCCCGGCCGCCGATCCAGAACCAGCCCGGCGGGTAGAACGGCGGCAACCCGAGGTAGGTCATGTCGCGCAGGGCGGGGCTGTCGGCGAGCCGGGTCAGGTACTCGGTGCGGAATTGCTGGTCGACGGAGATGCCGAACAGGTAGAGCTTGGTCGCGCCCAGCGGCATGCCCAGCGTCACGACGGTGAACGCGGACACGAACGCCAGCCCGCCCAGTTGGGCGGCCCACCGATACCGGCCGGACCGTCCCCACGCCCACCCGACGGCCACCAGGCCGGCCAGGCAGCCGACCTGCCCCACCGTGGTCAGCGCGTGCAGCTGGTTGGACGACGGGAAGGCCGGCCACTGGACGCGGGAGATGGCGGCCAGTGACACGACCGCGACGACGACGGCCACCGCGGCCGCCAGCGCCATCTGGCCCAGGGCGGCCAGCGCGTTACGCATGATCAGATTGGCAGCCTGCGGAAGACGCTCCGCGGAATGTGTCGCAACACCATCATCACGTAACGGAATGCTGCCGGCGCCCAAACCAATTCCTTACCCTTTGCGGCCGCGGTCACCGCGAGGTTGGCGACATACTCCTTGTCCACGGTGAGCGGGGCCTCCTTGACGTGCGCGCTCATCCGGGTACGCACCTGGCCCGGGCGGATCACCAGAACGCGGACCCCGTACTCGCGCAGCGCTTCACCGAGCCCCAGATAGAAGCCGTCCAACCCGGCCTTGGTCGAGCCGTAGACGAAGTTGGACCGCCGGACCCGCTCGCCGGCCGCCGAGCTCATCGCGATGATCTGGCCGAACCCCTGGGCGCGCATCTTCTCGCCGAGCAGCACCCCCACCGAAACCGCTGCCGTGTAGTTGATCTCGGCGGCCAGCACGGCCTTGCGCTGGTCCTGCCACAGCTCCTCGGCGTCGCCGAGGATGCCGAAGGCGACGATCGCCACGTCAATGTCTTTGCCGGCCCCGCCGGCATTGAACGCCTCATCCATCATCTTGGGGTGGCTGTCGGGATCGGTGGCCTCGAAGTCGATCAGCTCCACCGACCGCGCGCCCGCCGCCTTCATCTGGGCGACGGCAGCGTCGCGCCCCGGGTCATTGGGCATGGCGGCCAGCACAATTCGGGCGTGCGCGTTCTGCAGGTAGCGCTCGCAGATGGCCAGCCCGATCTCGGACGTACCGCCGAGCAGCAGGATGGTCTGCGGGTTCCCCACGGCATCTAAGACCATTGACGCACCATTTACAGCAGCTCCAAACGTCGGGCCATGTCGGAGGCGAACACCCCGGCGGGATCCACCTTGCGGCGCACGGCGATCCATTCGTCGATGCGTGGGTACATGGCGTGGAAGGTCTCGGCGCTCACCCGGGAATCCTTGGCGGTGTAGACCCGGCCCCCGAATTCCAGGACGCGCCGGTCGAGTTCGTTGAGGAACTCGTTGATGCCGGGCTTGTTCGGGAAGTCCATCGCGACGTTCCAGCCCGCCATCGGGAAACTCAGCGGCGCGCGGTTGCCCGGGCCGAACAGTTTGAACACGTTCAGCGCCGAATAGTGGCCGCGGGTCTGGATCCAGCGGATGATGGCCTTGAACTCGTCCATCGCGTCGGGCGGCACCAGGAACTGGTGCTGCGCGAAACCCATTGGGCCGTAAGCGTTGTTCCAGCCGCTGACCAGGTCGAGCATGTGGTAGAACTGCGACAGGTTCATGACCTTGCCGGTGTAGTTTCCGCCCAGCCGGTAGTACACCTCGCCGATGGCCATGAAGGACAGCTTGTTCATCGCGCTGACCGGAAAGATGTCCGGCACCGTCAACAGTTGCGGCGCGTCGAATTTCAGCGGGTTCTTGGCGAGCTTCTTGGGCAGTTGGTCCAGCTTGGCCAGGCTGCCGCGGCTGATGGCGGCGCGGCCGAGCTTGGGTGGCGGACTGATCAGGTCGAACCAAGCGCTGGAGTAGGTGTAGTTGGCCTCGCTGCCGTCGAGGTGGGCCGCGACCGTCTCGTCGAGGTCCTTGGTGGCCACCCCGTCGGCGATGAAGTACGCGGTTTCCGTCGGCGTCATCTCGATGGTCGCGCGCAGGACGATCCCGGTCAGGCCGTTGCCGCCGACGGTGACCCAGAACAGCTCGGCGTCGCAAGCGTCCGGGCCGTCGGGGGTGACGGTGCGGACGGTGCCGTCGGCCATCAGCAGGTCCATCGAGCGCACGTGGTTGCCGAAGCTGCCCGCGCTGTGGTGGTTCTTGCCGTGGATGTCGCAGGCGATCGCGCCGCCGACCGTGACCTGGCGGGTGCCGGGCAGCACCGGAACCCACAGGCCGAACGGCAGCGCCGCCTTCATCAGCTGGTCCAGGCTAACGCCGGCGTCGACGTCGACCAGTCGGGTGTCGGCGCTGATCGAGTGGATGCGGTTGAGGCCGGTCATGTCGATCACCAGGCCGCCGCCGTTTTGGGCGTTGTCGCCGTAGGACCGGCCCAGCCCGCGGGCGATCACGCCCCGCCCGTGCGGGCCGCCGGATTCGGCTACCCGGGCGACGGCCTTGGCGATCACCTCGGGATCGCGGGGGGAGAGCACCTCGGCCACCGAGGGCGCGGTGCGGCCAAAGCCGGTCAGCCGGGTGGTGGTGGTTACAGCGTCGGTGCTCAACATCGTCAAAGAGGGTACCGCTTGGTCCGGTGACGATGCGGGACGCTTGCGTCCCGCTGTGGGGGTACCTCCCGCTCGCGGGGGAAAGGCGGACAATCCGGTCCAGAACGTCGCCTCAGCGGATGCGGAAGATTACCGCCCGCTGGACGATGAAGTTGATCACCGTCGCGGTACCCTGCGCGATCACGAACGCGACCGGGATCGCCCACCCGCGATAGTGCAAAAGCGCCAGGCACAGATGGTTGAGCCCGACCTGCACGGCGAAGGTGATGCCGTAGAGAACCATGACCGCGACGAAGCGCGCGGTGCTCGGCGCCGCCTGGAACGTCCACCGGCGGTTGATCAGGTAGGCGGTGATGGTGCCGACGACGAAACTGGTGGCCTTGGCCAGGTCGACCTGGACGCCCACCGCCTTGTACAGGATCAGGTACAGGCCGAAGTCCACGATCCCCGCCAGGCCGCCGGTGACGACGAACCGCGTCACCTGTGTCGTCAGACTGAGCTGCGGGCTCGGCGGGGCGGCATCGGGCAGCGGGGCAACCATTGGGGGGAGTCTATCGGGGCCGCCGGAACGGCCAGGGACACGGCGGGACGGGTCAGCGGGGGAGTTTGACCGCTATCAGCTCGACCTGATCCTGGCCCTGCGGCGTCGAGTAGGTCACCGTGTCGCCCGCCTTGTGCCCGGCCAGCGCCTGGGCCAGCGGGCTGCGCGCGGTCAACGTCTCGCCTTCCCGGCCGACGGGCGTCTCCTCGACGATCGAGATCACGTTCATCGTGACCACCTCACCGTCGGAGAACCGCAGGGTCACCTCTGTGCCACCGGGCAGCGTCTCCGACTCGTCGGGTTGCGACGGCCCGGTCCGCAGCCGGCGGTCCAGCTCATTGATCCGGTCGCTGAGCCCGACCAACTCCTCGGCGCGCTGGATCGCCTCGGCCGCGTCGCCGTGATCACCCACCATGCCGCGGTCGTTCCTGACCTCGACCTCGAGGCGGTCGCGCCGCTGCCGCAGCCGCTCCAGCTCCGCGGCCAGGTTCTCCCGTGCCGCGTCCGCCGCTGATTGGACCTTCTTGCTCACGTCGATGGACCTTTCGCCCAGTTTGCTCGGGTGGCGTTCCAGTGTTACACCACGGCGAGGCGGCCGCCACCATTATCGGGGAAGCGCCCGACCGCGTTGCGGAACCGATATCCGATCGGTTTGCGGGATCCCGAACGGCTTCTCGAAGCCGTCCTCCGGACGCCGCGGGTGCCTATCGTTGTAAGTATGAACGTCGGTCTCCGGGCGTGGTCGGCACTCGGTGCGGGCCTGCTGTCCGTTGTCGCGGTGTTCTGCTCCGCCCCGGCGATGGCGGATCCGCCGGACGACGCCTTCCTGGGGGCCTTGGCCGATAACGGGATCACCATGAACGACCCCGGCACCGCGATCTCGATGGCCCACACCGTCTGCGCCGGGCTGGACAAGAGCCAGAAATCGAGTGTCCTGGCGATGAAGGTGATGAAGGACACGAACCTCTCGGCCCGGCAGGCGGGGTTCTTCGTCGGGCTGTCCGTCTCCGCCTACTGCCCGCAATATAAAGGGCAGATCGACGGGTCGTTGGACTGGCTGAATCCCGGGCCTCCGCTGATGTGAGCCGGTGCCCGGCTACACCCAGTACGGCACGCGGGCGCGGTACTGCCGCATCGCGAACGCCGCCAGCACCCAGCCGACGACCGTCAGCACCGCCACCACGGCCCAGTGCCGCAGCTCCTGGTGGGCGCCCAGCAGCGGGGCCCGAACGATGTCGAGGTAGTGCAGCAGCGGGTTGAGCTCGACGATGCTCGACCATCGTCCCGCCCCCTGCTGCCTCAAGGTGTCGTCGTTCCAGATGATCGGCGTCATGAAGAACAGCAGCTGCACGACCGAGAACAGCAGCGGACCGATGTCGCGGTAGCGGGTCGCCAGGATGCCGAAACACAATGACACCCAGATGCAATTGAGCACGATCAGCCCCAGCGCGGGGATCACCGACAGATCCGCCCACGACCACGGCTTGGGGAAGATGATCGCGATGACGACGTAGATGACGATGTTGTGCGCGAACAGGATCATCTGCCGCCACACCAGCCGGTAGACGTGCACGCTCAGCGGTGTCGGCAATTGCTTGATCAGTCCCTCGTTGGCGACGAAGACGTCGGCCCCCTCGAGGATCGCCGCGTTGATCAGGTTCCAGATGATCAGGCCCAGCGTGACGTACGGCAGGTGTACGGAGAGCTCGAGGTGAAACAGCTTGGAATACAGGCCGCCCATGGCGACGGCGGTGGTGCCGGTCGCGATGGTGATCCAGAACGGACCCAGCACCGAACGGCGGTAGCGCTGCTTGATGTCCTGCCAGCCCAGGTGCAGCCACAGCTCGTGCCGGCGAAAACCGGCCACCAGGTCGCCCCGGGCGCGGGTGAAGGTCCGCGACTGGGCCGCGGCGTCGAGAAACGTCACTGGGGTCCTCCCGGGTCCGATGGTGGCGACCCGCTTCGCCCGGCTTCGGCTGTTCGCAGCGACCCGCTTCGCCCGGCTTCGCCGCGCTTGCGATCGCCGAGGCCGCGCTTGCGATCGCCACCAGGCTTGCCGAACTGCTCGTGGCGTCCCAAGCGCCGCAACCGGATCCACTCGGCCAGGCCTTTGGGGTCGCGGCGGGTCACCAGGAAGTACCAGCCGAACCGAACCCACTCCTGGACCAGCAGCTTGCGCAGGCCCGGTTGGGCCAACAGGTAGCCGCGGTTGCGATAGGTGTAGAACCGCTTGTTGGGGTCGTCGGGGTATTGGGTGTGCATGCGACCGCCCAGGATCGGGCGGAATTCCGCGGAACCGCAGGGGTGCAGGTAGATCGTGTCCAGGCAGGTGCCGAACGGCAGGCCCGATCGCACCAGGCGCCGGTGCATCTCGACCTCGTCGCCGCGGATGAACAGCCGCAGGTCGGGGACGCCGATCGCATCGAGGGTGTCCGCCCGGAACAGCGCGCCGTTGAACAGCGACGCTATCCCGGGCAGCAGGTCCTGCCCCGCTTCGGTGCGCAATTCGCTTGCGCGCCTGCGCCATACCAGGCCGCGGCGCAGCGGGAACGCGAGCCGCTCCGGGTCGTCGGCGTTGCACACCATCGGCGACACTTCGGCCAGGGCGTGCCTTTGGGCGCACGCGAGCAGGGTGGCCAGCACGTGCGAGTCCTGTGGGCGCCCGTCGTCGTCGGCCAGCCACACCCAGTCGGCTCCCTGGGCCAATGCGTGCAACATTCCCAGTGCGAAACCGCCTGCGCCACCGAGGTTTCGGCGGGACGCCAGGTAGGTGGTCGGGATCGGCTGGCCGGCCACCAGGTCGCTCACCCGGCCGGAACCGGGGCCGTCGTTGTCGACGACGATCAGGTGGTCGGGTAGCCGGGTCTGGCTGCTCAGCGTGCCCAGCGACTTGGCCAGCTCGTCGGGTCGCCGGTGCGTGACGACGACGGCGATGACGGTTTCGGTCATATCTCGTTGCGCGTTTCGGCCAGCACCTCGCGCACGTGCCGGGCGGCGTCATCCCCCTCGTAGGCGCGCACCACCTCTTCTATCCCGCCGGCCATCCGGATCACGCCGTGGTCGATCCACATCGCGGTCTTGCACAGGCGCGCGAGGAATTCGTTGGAATGGCTGGCGAACACCAGGATTCCGGATCGTTCCACCAGGCTCTGCAGCCGGGACTGGGCCTTCTTCATGAAGTCGGCGTCGACCGCACCCAGGCCTTCGTCGAGCAGCAGGATCTCGGGGTCGATGCTGGTGACCACGCCCATCGCCAGCCGCACCCGCATCCCGGTGGAATACGTGCGCAGCGGCATCGACAGGTAGTCGCCCAACTCGGTGAACTCGGCGATCTCGTCCACCTTGGCCATCATCTGCTTCCGGGTCTGCCCCAAGAACAGTCCGCGGATGATGATGTTCTCGTAACCGGAGATCTCGGGGTCCATCCCGACGCCCAGGTCGAAGATGGGCGCGACCCGGCCGGTGACCTCCGCCCAGCCGCGGGTGGGTTCGTAGATACCCGAAAGCAGCCGCAGCAGAGTCGATTTCCCCGCGCCGTTGTGGCCGACCAGACCGACCCGGTCGCCGAGCTCGAGGGACAGGGTGATGTCCCGTAGCGCCTCGACGACGACCACGTTGGAGCTGTTGCGCCCGATCGTGCCGCCCGCCTTGCCCAGGAAGGCTTTCTTCAGGGAGCGCGACTTCGCGTCGAAAATGGGAAATTCCACCCACGCGTTGTGCGTCTCGATGTGAGGACCCGCCACCGTGCTGCGCTTTACAGGTACTGACCGTGCCCGGACCCGCCCGGCTTGCTGACACCTGGGGGAAGCGCACCCTGGCGCATGTTCTCCAGCTGCGCGCGGGCGGCCATCTGCTGGGCGAACAGCGCCGTCTGGATGCCGTGGAACAGCCCTTCCAGCCAGCCGACCAACTGGGCCTGGGCGATGCGCAATTCGGCGTCCGACGGCGCCGAGTCCTCGTTGAACGGCAGGGTGAGGCGGTCGAGCTCTTCGCGTAGTTCCGGAGCCAGGCCCTCCTCGAGTTCGCGGATGCTGGTGGCGTGGATCTCGCGCAGGCGGTTGCGGCTGGCCTCGTCGAGCGGTGCGGCGCGCACCTCCTCGAGCAGTTGCTTGATCATCGTCCCGATGCGCATCACCTTCGCGGGCTGCTCAACCAGATCGGTCAGGGAGCGCTCGTCGGCGTCTTCCTCCGGCGCCGACATCAGCCGCGGATCCACGTCGCCGATGATCTCGATGCCATCGTCGTCGTTGCGGGTAGTCAATCCATCACCATCCTTTGCGGACTAAGAGTGCGGCGCCGCGCCGCTTCCGCGCCATTCGTAGATTCGGGCTCCACCATTGTCGTAGATCAGCGTCCACGACTGCGATTTATCCAGTGACACTAGTCCGTCGGGTACGGCGAACCCGCGGACCGTCGGCTGGCTGGTGTAGATGTACCGGATGTTGAGCGCTTTGATCGCCTCGACCACCCTTGGGTCGGAATCCCCCCTTCGGGCGTAGGCCCAGAAGATGTAGCGGTTGGGGCCGGGTCCCATCTGCTGCGGGTAGTCGTAATGGGTCCACAGCGGGTGCAGGTCGGCGACGGCATACATCCATGCGGTGCCGTCGGTGTTGGCGTTGCCGATCACGGTGCTGTGCGCCTCGGGCAGCGTGGCCAGGTAGGCCATGGCCATCAGGTCGCGCTGGTCGATCATCACCGAGTCGTACTTGTCGCCGAACAGCACCAGGTGTCGATAGAAGTAGTGGCGGGCGGTGAAGACGGTCGTCGCCACCAGCAGGACCGCCGTCGCCGCGGTCCACGCCGGCGCGGGTAAGGGTTTGAGTCGGCCGGCGACTCGTTGGGCGCCGGCCACCACCACCATGACGATCAGAAACAATGCGACCCCGGCCATCGGTTCCAGCAGCAGGGTGATCGCGGCCGAGATCCGGCGCGGATCCTTGTAGAAGAACTCCCCGAACGCACCGGCAATCGCACCGACCGGGCCGCCGAGCGGCGTTCCGGCGTCGACGTCGACCACTACGAGCAACAGCCACAGCGCCAGCGGCCACCAGATCCTCTTGTAGGCGAAGGCGATCCCGCCGAGGATCGCCAGCGACATCAGGCCGTACTGGTACGGGAAGTCGTTGAGGTGACGCGAGTGCTGGAAGACGGCGTCCCACACCCCCCGCTTCTTGCTGAGCTTGGTCAAAAACGAGTGCCCGGCGATGATGTCTTCCTGTTGGCGGACGCTGATGAATTGCGGCAACAGGATCAGCGCGGTCGCCACGGCCACGCCTGCGAGCGTCACGGCGTCGGCGACGCGGGCGCGGACCGGGTGCCACAGCACGTCCAACATCCACCAGGCGACGACGAACAGCACGACGATGAACCCGCCGGTCAGGTGGACCGACATCACCCCCACGAAGGCCAGCACGGCGGCCGGGATGCGGTCGCGGTGGCGCAGCGTCGAGGCGATCAGCACGAACGTGGGGACGACGACCCCGTAGGCCGCCAGGTTGGGCATCGCGGCGACACCGAACTCGACGTAGGGGAGGGCGGTGAACGACACCGACAGCGCGGCGGTGGTGGCGGCCGCGCCGGCGGTGCGCCATTGCCCCCAGTGCGAGCGCAGCAGCCGCCAGGTCAGCATCGCTGCGCTGCTGGGGAACAGCCAGATCGAGGCCGCCACCGAGCTCAGCGTGTAGCCGGTGGTGGGCGCGGCCCCGGTGAGCTGACAGAACACCGCCACCCACGCGTGGAAGACCGACGGGTAGTACAGCGTCTGGTGCGTTTCGACGTTGCGCAGCTCGCCCATGTGGGTGGACGACGCCTGCCCGGTGTCCAGGATGAACCGCACCTCGTTGGCGTGCCAGACGGCGTCCCAGGTGCTGGGGATGGTCTGCCACCGGGTGGCCAGGCCGCGGTAGGCCGCCCACATGATGAGCAGGGACCCCAGCAGCACCCCGGCCGCGACGAGGATCGCGGGCCAGCGGCCGATCCCGCGCGCTTCGGCCTCGGTGTCACGGTAGCGGCCGAGCAGCAGCTGCAGGACCGTCATCACCAGGCACACCGCGGCCAACGTCGCCAGCGCCGTCCAACCATTCCACGGGATTCCGACCGCGCCGAACGGGATGATCGCCAGCGCGACGGCGCCGTAGGTCAGCGCCGGGCCGACCGCGACCGCGACGGGCCAACTCAGCTGACTGATGCGCGCGATGATCGCTCCGGGCGCTATCAGCAAAAACAATGCGATCAGCGTTCCGAACCAGAGCCCCACTCGACTAGTATGGCTGGCCGGGTGTCCTGCCCCTCCGAAGCCACTGGCTGGCCTCAACGGCTCGAGCGTTCCGGGCACCCGCTACCGTCACAGTTTCGCGGAAATGCGCAAGCTCTAAGGTGGCTGGCATGGCTTACGACGTCGCCCGGGTGCGCGGACTGCATCCGTCGCTGGGTGACGGGTGGGTGCACTTCGATGCGCCCACCGGGATGCTCATCCCCGATTCCGTCGCGACCACCGTTTCGACCGCCTTCCGCAGGTCCAGCGCCACCACGGTCGGCGCGCATCCGTCCGCGCAGCGCAGCGCCGCCATCCTCGAGGCGGCGCGGGCGGCGGTGGCGGACCTGTTCAACGTGGACCCGGCGGGCGTGGTGCTCGGGGCCGACCGGGCGATCCTGCTGTCGGCGCTGGCCGAGGCGTCGTCCTCGCGGGCGGGGCTGGGCTACGAGGTGATCGTCAGCCGCCTGGACGACGAGGCGAACATCGCCCCCTGGCTGCGGGCGGCGCATCGCTACGGCGCCAAGGTGAAGTGGGCCGAGATCGACATCGAGACCGGTGAGCTGCCGACCTGGCAGTGGGAGGGCCTGATCGGGAAGTCGACCAGGCTGGTGGCCGTCGCGTCGGCGTCCGCGACGCTGGGCACGGTCACCGACCTCCGCGCGATGACCAAGCTGGTGCACGACGTCGGCGGGCTGGTGGTGGTCGACCATTCCGCGGCGGCGCCGTACCGGTTGCTCGACGTGCGGGAAACCGACGCGGACGTGGTGGCGGTGAACGCCCTCGCGTGGGGCGGTCCGCCGATCGGCGCGGTGGTGTTCCGCGATCCGGCGCTGCTCAATTCGTTCAGCTCCATCTCCACCGACCCGAAGGCCACCGGCGCGGCGCGTCTCGAGATCGGCGCGCACCAGTTCGGTCTGCTGGCCGGGGTGGTCGCCAGCATCGAGTATCTGGCGGTGCTCGACGAGTCGGCCCGCGGCAGCCGGCGCGAACGCCTGTCGGTGTCGATGCAATCGGCCAGTTCGTATCTGAACCGGATCTTCGATTACCTCATGGTGTCGCTGCGGTCGTTGCCGCTGGTGATGGTGATCGGCCGTCCGGAGGTGCGGATACCCGTGGTGAGCTTTGCGCTGAACGGCGTGCCCGCAGAGCGGGTGGTGCAGCGGTTGGCGGACAACGGGATTCTGGCCGTCAGCAACGAGAACTCCCGCGCGCTCGACGTGCTGGGCGTCAACGACGTCGGCGGAGCGGTGACCGTCGGGCTGGCGCATTACTCGACGACGGCCGAGGTCGACCAGTTGGTGCGCGCCCTGGCGTCCCTGGGCTGAGCCTCTCGGGTCCGTGAGCGGCTGCTCGGGTTCCGCGAGCCTAACCGGGCTGCGAAAAATCGGCCCGGATTTCGCGGCCACGTTAGGCTCGCGAGCGGGCGGTACCCCAGCCCGCGGGCTGCTAGACCGTCAGCACGATCTTTCCGGTCACCTTGCTCGACGTCAGCAGTTGATGCGCCTCACCGGCCTGCTGAATCGGCATGCGCGCGCCGATGATCGGCCGGACGCGCCCCTCGGCGATCATCGGCCACACCGAGCCGATCACCGCCTGCACGATCTCCGTCTTGCTGTTCGGCCCGGTCACCGGGCGGGCCCGCAGCGTGGTGCCGATCACCCGGGCGCGCTTCGCCAACAGCTTGGCGATGTTCAGCTCGCCCTTGATGCCGCCCTGCATGCCGATGATGACCAGCTGCCCGTCGGTGGCCAGGGCGTCGATATTGCGGTCCAGGTAGGCGGCGCCCATGATGTCGAGGATTACGTCGGCTCCGCCGCTGTCTTGCAGCCGCTCGACGAAGTCTTCGTCGCGGTAGTTGATGGTGATCTCGGCGCCCAGCTCACGGCAGAATTCCAGCTTCTCCGCCGAACCGGCCGTGACGGCCACCCGGGCGCCCAACGCCCGCGCGACCTGGATCGCGTGGCTTCCGATGCCGCTGGCGCCGCCGTGCACCAGCAGCAGCTGGCCAGTGCCCAGATGGGCGGTGAGCACCAGGTTGGACCACACCGTGCAGGCCACTTCCGGCAGCCCGGCCGCGTCGATCAGGTCGACACGAGAGGGGACCGGCATCACCTGACCGGCGGGAACGGCGACGTACTCGGCGTACCCGCCGCCCGCCAGCAGCGCGCAAACGTGTTGTCCGACAGTCCAATCCGTCACACCCTCGCCGGTCTCGGCGACCACGCCGGACACCTCCATGCCGATGATGTCGCTGGCGCCCGGCGGCGGGGGATATTTACCGGCGGCCTGCAGCAGGTCGGCGCGGTTCACGCCGGCGGCGGCGACCTGGATCAGCACCTCGCCGGGCCCGGCGGACACGTCGGGCACGTCTTGCCAGGAAAGGCGATCGGGGGATTCGGCGACGATGGCGCGCATGGTGGCCACGCTACCGACCCCCGTTACGCTTATCGGCGGTGGCGTGGCAGAGCGGCCTAATGCACTCGCCTTGAAAGCGAGAGACGGCTAACACCGTCCGGGGGTTCAAATCCCTCCGCCACCGCGCGTGTCAGTCCGCTGGTGCAGCGTCGGCGCGTAGCGCAGCAGCGCCCCGATGCCGTCGGCCGGGGCGATCCGCTCGTCGGTGCGCACCAGCGACGCCCCGACCGCAATCGCGAACAGCGGCAGGGCTTCGTCGGCGCGCAGCGTCTTGGCCGCGGCCGCGCCCTGCTCGGACAGCACGTTCGCGTTGGGGGCGACGGTGGTCAGATCGGCGTCGGTGACCACGGCGGCGTCGCCGATGTCACCGATGATCAACGTGTCCACCGCGCCCTGGCGCAGGGCCGAGCACACCGCGCCCAGCCCCTCGGCGGCCAGCCCCGATTGCCGGCCCATCTCGGCGGTGAACCGATCGGCCGCGTCGTCGATGACCCGCAACCGTCGGCTGACGAACGCGGCTTCGATGGCCCGCTGAACTTCTTCGTCGTCGTGACCGCTGTGTCGCGCACCCACCTGCAGCTGAATCGCCCGCTCGCAGTCGATCTAGCAGGGCGGATAGCAGGTCCGAGCGTGACCCCACTTCCCCGACGACGAAGATCATCTCGATGGACTTGTCGTCGACCAGCTCGCCGACCCGGTCGGCGACGGCTCGCACGTTCTTGCGGGCGGCTTCGTCGGTGCGCGGTTGCGGGTCGCCGTATCCGGCGGTTTCGGCGCCGGCGGCCTTGTGCACGGGGTAGCCGCCACCGTCGACGGTTTCGGTGCGCAGGGTGCAGTTGACGTGGGTGGTGATGTCGGCGCCGGTGTGGTCGACCACCACCAGCAGGTAGTCCGGGTAGTCGAAGCCGAGTTCGACGATCGGTAGCACGAAAGGCAATTCGGAGACGCGCACGATCGTTTCGGCGGTGGGACGGGTGAGGTGCTCGTTGAGGAGCACGCCCCGGGCGCCGGCCACCACGCCGCGACCGCTGCGGCCGATCGGCGGGCGCAGGCCCCGCACGGCGCGCCCGATGTCGTCGATCACCGCCGAGCCGGTGCCCTGTCTGTCGAGTTCTTCTTTCAGCGCACGCCATTTGAGCTCGAGCTGGGCTTCGGCGTCGTGGGTGTCGTGCGAGTCGTCGAAGTAGACCGACGCGAATGGGCCGGGGGAAGCCAGCAGCTTGCGGAAGCGTTCAGAGTCCATGTCTTTGGGTGCCCGGCGGGCCGGGCCGCAAACCCTAGTAGCTGCGGTCGCCTTCGCTGTTGTCGAAGAAGCGCCACTCGCCGTCCGCTTCGACTTCCATGCGCCAGCCCAGTTCGTTGCCCTCGACCGCCTCATCGGCGAACCAGGCGTGCGCCTTGTCGGCGCTGTCGATGTCCTTGGTCGCGACGACGTCGCCCTTGGGGTTGAGCACTCGGTAGGTAGCCATGCCGGCAGTGTTCCCACCGCCGGGCGCCCTCAACCGGCGGGAATCTCGGCGGCGATGGTGTCCATCAGGGCGGTGTAGCGCTTGGCTTCCGGGTCGCGGCCGGGCTTGCCGCTGCTGATCACACCGGCCGCCAGACCGCGCGCGGGGTCGGCCCAGATCGCGATGTTGACCAGGCCGAGGTTGCCGAAAGCGTTGGGCGCGTGCAGCCCGAACGGCCCCCACCGGTCGGTCCCGAGGATGAAGCCGGTGCCCCACCGGGCCGGTTGCAGCCCCACCGCGAAATCCGGCCGCAAGCGCCGGCATTCCTTGACCGCGCCGTACATCGTCTCCGGGCTCACCACCCGCACGCCGTCCAGATTGCCACCGCGGCGCCAGATTTCGGCGAACCGGGACATCTCGTTGGCAGTCGACACCGTGTTGGACGACGGGATGATCGTGGTGAGGAACAGCGGGGTATTGGTGATCGGGATCATCTCGTGCACGGTTCCGCCGATCGCCTTGCGGAAGATCTGCGCCACTATCGGTGGGAGTGGGCGCCCCGTCGCGTGGCTGGGGGCGACCAGTGGCAGGTCCTCTTCGGCGACACCGAAGTTCGTCCACCGGAAGCCGAGCGGGTCGAGGATCTCGGTGGCCAGAATTTCGCGAATTTCCTTGCCGGTGGCCGCGTATACGATCTCGCGGATCAGCGGACCCCAGGTCAGCGCGTGGTACATGTGGAACAGCCCGGGGCGGTAGATCGGCCGCAATTCGCCGAGCTTCTGTTGCGCGTATTCGTGGTCGTCCGCGCGTTTGACGTCCGGTTTGGGCCCGGTGGGGAAGGGCAGCCCGGCGCTGTGGGTCATCACGTGCCGGATGGTGATCCGGTGCTTGCCGTGGCTGGTGAAAGTGGGGATGTAGTCGCACACCCGGTCGTCGAGTGAGAAGACACCGCGCTCGACGAGCATGTGCACCACGGTCGCCGCGATGCCCTTGGCCGCCGAGTAGACGCAGAACGGCGTGTCCGTCGTGACGGGGATCTTCTGGGCGTCGGGTGGGTCGCTCGGGGCGTTGCCCCAGCCGTGGCCGATCGCCCGGTTGAGCACGACGCGCCCGTGCCGCCGGATGCACAGCTGGATGGCCGGGTGGAAGCCGGCCTCATACCAGTGCCGCGCGGCCCCCCAGATCCGGTCGACGGCGGCGCTGTCGACCTCGGAGTGGTCCTCGGCGCCGATCGCCGTCACGGCGTCCAGGTCGGACGGGACGCGGATCTTGCCGTCTGGTGTCGTCGTCACGTCAGCGAGGGTACGTGGCCCCGCATCACTCCCCGGTGAATCGCGGTGGGCGCTTCTCGAAGGTCGCCGCGATGCCCTCGGTCAGGTCCTTCGACGGCAGGAAGGCGGCGTTCCAGGCGGCGACGTAGCGCAGGCTCTCCGACACGGCCGCGGTGCGCTGCTGGTCGAGGACGTCCTTGACGCCGTGGACGGCCAGCGGCGGGTTGGCGGCGATCTCGGCCGCGGTGGCGTGCGCGGCGGCCAGCGAAGCCTCGGCGTCTGCGTACACGTCGTTGACCAGACCGATCTTCTCGGCACGGGCCGCGTCGATGTCCTTGCCGGTCAGCGCCAGTTCACGCAGGTGCCCGTCGCTGAGGATGTACGGCAGGCGGGCCAGGCTGCCGACGTCGGCGACGATGGCCAGCTTGACCTCGCGCACCGAGAACTTGGCGTCGGCGCTCGCGTAGCGGATGTCGACCGCGGAGATCAGGTCGACGCCGCCGCCGATGCACCAACCGTGCACCGACGCGATCGTCGGGGTGCGGCAGTCAGCGACCGCGGTGATCGCGCCCTGCATGCGCTTGACCTCGCGGTGGAAGACCGCGCGCGGGCCGGCCAGCGCGTCGCCGGACAGCAGCGGGGTGAACGAGCCGCCCATCGCGGGCACGTCCAGGCCGTAGCTGAAGTTCTTGCCGGAACCGGTCAGCACGATGGCCCGCACCTCGGGGTCGGCGTCCAGGGCCGCGAACAGCTCCGGCATCTCCGACCAGAACGCCGGGCCCATCGCGTTGCCCTTGCCCGGCCCGATCAGCGTCACCTGCGCAACGTGATCTTTGGTTTCCACCGTGACGGATTCGTATGCTTGCGCCATATCGAGACCGTAGCGTGGCAAACATGGCTCCTGATTTGCGGCCCGGCCCACATTCCCCGCCCGCCGACGAACTGCACAGCGCCGAGGACACGCTCGGGGTGTTGCAGCGCGTGCTGCACACGATCGCGATCGACGACCTGTCCCGGCGGACGCCGTGCAGCGAGTTCGACGTGGCGCAGCTGACCGAGCATCTGCTGAAGTCGATCGCGGGGCTCGGGGGCATGGTGGGCGCCGAGATCCCGGAGCGCGAGCAAGGCGATTCGGTGGAACGGCAGGTGGTCGCCGCGGCCCGGCCGGCGCTGGATGCCTGGCATCGCCGCGGCCTGGACGGCACGGTGCCGTTCGGCAAGAGCGAGATGCCCGCCAAGACGGCGTGCGGCATCTTCTCGGTCGAATTCCTGGTCCACGCTTGGGATTACGCCGCGGCGGTGGACCACGAGCTCAACGCCCCGCAACCACTGTCCGAATACGTATTGGGGTTGGCGCGCACCATCATCCGGCCGGAGATTCGTGCCGGTGCCGGGTTCGACGACCCGGTGGAGCTGCCCGACGACGCCGGCGCGCTCGAGCACCTGGTCGCGTTCACCGGACGCAACCCGGCCCGCTAACGGTTCTCGAGCCGCTACGCCCGCTCGAGATAGAAGTAGTAATACCGGCCATTATCGCGGACGCCCTTGCCGTTCATGATGCCCATCACGGCGTTGTCGTCGATCTTCTTGAAGTGGTCGTGCACGGGCTGGCCGTCGTAGACCATCGTCGCGGTGACCTCGCCGCGGAACTCTTCGAGCCACAGGCTGGCCTCGCCCTTGCCCATCTCCACGTTCGAGAACTTGTTGCCGTCGGCGTCCAGGCAGACCAGCGGCTGCACGTCCCGAGCCGACTTGAAGGTCTTGCCGAACCAGCCGGCCTTCTCGAGCTGGCCGTTCATCCGGTGGCCAGTGCGGAACTCGCCGCCCTTCCACTCGCCCAGCATGCCCTCGATCGTCGCGGGCTCCAGGCCGGCCCAGAAGTCGTCGAGCTCGGCGTCGGGGATGTCACCGTCACGCTCCTTGAACTCGGTGAACTGTTTGCGCGCCAAGTCCAATGGACTGCTCCTTACGGTTCGGTGCGGGAAATCCACTCCCGGGCGAAGTGCAACAGGGCATCATTCTCCTCCACCGCACCGATGGTGATGCGCACCCCCTCGCCGGCGAACGGGCGGACCACCAGCCGCGCGTCGGCGGCCTGTTCGGTGAAGTCCGTGGTACGAGAACCCAGCGGCAGCCAGACGAAGTTCGCCTGCGACGGCGGCAGGGTGAACCCGGCGTCGCGCAACCCCGTGCTGACGCGGGTGCGCTCGGCGACCAGCGCGTCGGTCCGCGCCATCAGCTCGTCGGACGCCTCCAGCGACGCGATGGCGGCCGCCTGGGCGACGTTGGTCACGGCGAACGGCATGACGACCTTGTCCAGCGCGGTGATCAGGTCCGGGTGACCGATTGCATAACCGACGCGCAATCCCGCGAGCCCGTAGGCCTTCGAAAACGTCCGCAGCACAATGACGTTGCTGCGCGATAGGGCGAGCTCCAGGCTGTTGGGCAGCATCCCGTCGCGGATGTATTCGACGTAGGCCTCGTCGATGGCGATCAGGACCTGCGGCGGCACGGCTTCGACGAAATGGGCGAGGGCGTCCGGATCGACCACCGTCGACGTCGGATTGTTCGGGTTGCAGACGAAGATCAGCCGGGTGCGATCGGTGATCGCGGCGAGCATGGCGTCGAGGTCGTGCGTGTGGTCGCTCAGCGGCACTTTGACCGCGGTCGCGCCCGACACCTGGACGATGGGCAGGTAGCACTCGAAGCTGCGCCAGCCCATCATGACTTCGTCGCCGGCCGCGGAGGTGATCTGCACCAGCTGCTGGCACAGGCTGACCGAACCGCTACCTACCGCGATGTGCTCGGTTGCGACGGACGAGCCCAGGTGCATGGCCAGGGCCGCTTTGAGGTCGACGCTGGCGTTGTCCGGGTAGCGGTTGACGACGGCGACCGCGCGCTCGATCGCCGCGTGCACACTGGGCAGCGGACCGTACACGGTCTCGTTGCTGGCCAGCTTGATGGAGCCCGGCACGTTCTTGCCGGGCACGTAGACTGGCAGTCCGACCAGTTCGGGACGCAAGCGGGCGGTCACTTCGACAGTTTATGTCGCGGATGTGTACGCTATGGCCGGTTCCGCGAGACCGGAAAGGGGTCGGGTACCCTCGAACAGTCCAAGGGAGGCGTGCCAGAGCGGCCGAATGGGGCTCACTGCTAATGAGTTGTCCCCCTCAAAGGGGACCGGAGGTTCAAATCCTCTCGCCTCCGCCAAGGAACACGACGCAAGACAACTGAACACGGGCGCCCGTAGCTCAACGGATAGAGCATCTGACTACGGATCAGAAGGTTAGGGGTTCGAATCCCTTCGGGCGCGCTCATCACCTGTATGACCTCCGTTGACGCTTGACATTTCATCTTCGGCTGATCCTTGACGACCGGAGTTCCTGAGCGCCGAAGCGGTCTAGTGAGACGCGCGGGGCCGACGTGTGAAGCTACCCCTGTTGTCGGAGCGACGTTGCAGCCGGCTGACGACGAAAATCTGTGCGGCCCAAAGCCTGCGCGGATCGCGTGCCACGTCTGCTAAGCGAATTGGCGCGTCGGGGTGCTCTTGAGGTATCGGCTTTGTAGGCGGTTGATGTGCGCCTGCGCTTCGGCGATGTCCCGGTGCAGGGCGGTCGCTTCGGCCCCAACGCCGCGGGCTTCCAGCCAGGTCAGTTGGCGCGTCATTTTGTCCAGCACCTCCCACAGAGCCCGGATCAGCTCGACGGCTTGGGCGGCATCGCTTTCACCCATCAGAAGATGGTTGCATCAATGGCCTGTTGTTGACAGGGCAATGGCCGATTTGGAACGCGGTATTTAACGGAACGTAGAGCGTGCTAGCTGATGCGTCGCAACGCATAACGCGAGAGCCGTTGACACCAGACGGCTGCGAATGCACCAGCCCCTATGGATCAAAAGGTTCGGGGTTCAAATCCGCTCGGGACAAAGGGAGAGGATCTAGCGACCCCCGAATGGTCCCCCGAACGGGCCCCGGCGCTGCGGGACGGTCACGGTCTGGGTGACGGTGCTGGTTTCGGTACTCGGCGAAGCCGTGACGGTGCTCGGCGTATCCGTTGTGGTGGGCGTGTCCGCGGAAGTCGGAGTGTCGGTGCTCGACGGCGGGGCGGTCTCGGTGACCGTCTCGGTCGGCACACCGCCGCCGCCTCCACCGCCTCCGTTGTGGTGCCGGGGCGGCTCCGTCGTCGTCGTGGTGGTGACGGTGGTGGACGAGGTGGTAGTGGTCGTCGCCGCCGGGGTGTGAGCGGACGAACCGGTGGCAAGCTTGACCACCGCGAAAGCCAGCGCGGCCAACACGATCACCCCGACCGCGCCTGCGGCGACCAGCGTGGCCGGACGGCGGTACCAGGGCGTCGGCGGCTCGGGTTCGGGCGTCGGCTCGTCGTAATACCCGCCATACCGGGCGGCCTGGGTGGGCTCGGAGTAGTAGTCGGCTTCTTCGGGGTAGGGCGGCACGAAGGGAGATGCTAGTGGATCAGGGCGCGCTCTCGATCAGGCCCAACGCGCGCTCGAAGAGGTGAACCGTGGCCGCGTGCAATTGGTCGCCGACCTCTTTCTCGGCCTTGCCCGCACAGGCCCGGGCGAGCGTGCCCTCGATGACGATGCCCAGCTTGAAGCAGGCCAGCACGGTGTACCAGGTGATGTCCGACAGGTCGCGGGTGGTGTTGGCGGCGTAGCGCTGGAAGAGCTCGTCGGTGCTGGCCAGCCCGTCCTGCCCGCCCAGGGCGTGGCTGAACACGCTGGACCCGTCGGGCTGGCGCCAGGTCGCCAGCAGCCAGCCCAGGTCCAGCAGCGGGTCCCCGATCGTGCACATCTCCCAGTCGACGATCGCGACAACGTCCGGGCCGGTGTTGGAGAACATCACGTTGGCGGCGTGGTAGTCGCCGTGCATGATCCCGGGTGTCCAGGTTGCCGGCCGGTGGCGTTGCAGCCAGGCCGACACCTCGTCGATCCCCGGGATCTGCGGGCCGGGGTAGCCCTCGTACTCGCTGTAGGAGTCCAGCTCGGACAGCCAGCGCGGGACCTGGCGTTCCAGGAAGCCCTCCGGCTTGCCGAAATCACCCAGACCGACGGCGACATGGTCGACGGCGCCCAGCTTGGCCAGCGCGTCGGCCATCGAAAGGCCCATGCCGTGCCGCACGCTGGGATCACCCGCATGCAACGGCGGCAGCCCCTCCCCGGCGTTGAATCCCTCGACCGGGTCCATCAGGTAGAAGACGGCGTCGCCCAGCACGCCGGGGTCCTCGCACGCGGCGATCAGGTGGGGGTGTGGCACGTCGGAGCCGGCCAGGGCGGCAAGGACTTTCGTTTCCCGCAGGATCACGCTGTTGCTCCGGGGACGCAGGTGCCGCGGTCCCCGGCGCAACACGTACGGCCGGCCGGCCCTGATGAACCGGATCATGACGTTCTGGGTTCCGCCGGTGACGGCGGTGACGTCCTCCAGCGGGCCTTCGCCGAGTCCCCGCTCGGACATCCAGGCCGCGACGGCGTCCAGGTTCACGGCATACACGTTCAGCCGATGCCGATCTCGTCCATGCCAGCGCTCCTTTGCTGCAACCCTGTGGGCCGTCTGGGAAAAAGCGTAGGCCACCACCGGGAGCAAGCTCCGGGCGGCGGAGCCTGGAACAATAGTGTGGGCAACTAACTGAATCTCGCGCCTGGAAGGAACTGGCGATGCCGCGTACCGACAACGATTCCTGGGACATCACCCAAAGCGTGGGAGCCACCGCACTTGGCGTCGCGGCGGCGCGGGCCGCCGAGACGGAGAGCGAGAACCCGCTCATCAACGACCCGTTCGCGCGCGTGTTCGTGGACGCGGCCGGCGAAGGCATGTGGAGCATCTATGCCGATCCCGCGCTGCTGGCCAAGGCGATGGAGCTCGAGCCCGACGTCCGCACGCGCATCCAGCTGATGATCGACTTCATGGCCACGCGGACAGCCTTTTTCGACGAGTTCTTTCTGGGCGCGGCCGACTCCGGCGTACGACAGGTGGTGATCCTGGCCGCCGGCCTGGACGCGCGCACCTGGCGGCTGCCGTGGCCCGACGGCACGGTCGTCTACGAGCTCGATCAGCCCAAGGTCCTGGAGTTCAAATCCACCACGCTGCGCAACCACGGCGCGCAACCTAGGGCGCGGCTGGTGAACGTGCCCATCGACCTGCGCCAGGACTGGCCGAAGGCGTTGCAGGACGCGGGGTTTGACGCGTCGCAGCCCGCCGCCTGGTCGGCTGAGGGCCTGGTGCGTTATCTGCCGGCGCAGGGCCAGGACCTGTTGTTCGAGCGCGTCCATTCGCTCAGCGCCGACGGCAGCTGGCTGGCCTCCAACGTGCCGGGTGCCGGGTTCACCGACCCCGACCTGGTCCAGCGCCAGCGTGAGGACATGCGGCGCATGCGGGCCGCGGCGGCCAAGCTGGTCGATGCCGAGATCACCGACTTCGACGACCTCTGGTATGCCGAAGAGCGCACTCCGGTCGACGCCTGGTTGCGGGAGCGTGGCTGGGACGTCGCCACGGCGACATTCGCCGAGTTGATGGGTCGTTACGGTCGCAGCGTTCCGCAGGACGCCGCGACCGCGATGCCGCCCACCCTGTATGTTTCCGCGCAGCGGCGTTAGCTAGCGCGTCAAACCACTTCGATTCGCTCCCCGGGCTCCGCTGGCGCACTGCCGAATTCACTCGCGACGAATGTTTAGACATAAGTCGAACGGGTAACTATGGTGCACGAGAAATTTTTCTCGACCACATTGGAGGTCACCATGCGTGGCAGCGGAATCATCGGCACCATTGCCCTGGTATGGCTGCTCATCGGGGTGTTCGCGGCATGGCAACGCGACTACTTCAAAGGTGACTCGACCAGCTGTGTCACGGCGGGAAACATTGCGTTGACCGTCATTGCGGGGCCTTTGAATTACGGGGGCGTCAACCCGAAAGTCAAGGACTGTCATGTTCCGCAGCCCAGTTCAATGCCTGGTGTTCTACTGCCCCTCAACTAAAGGAGTCGTCATGATTGTCTTGGGCGTAGTCCTGCTTATTCTCGGGTTTGTATTCAGCATCCCATTGCTGTGGGAAATCGGTGTCGTGGTCTTGGTCATCGGCGCCGTGTTGTGGATCATGGGCTCGATCGGTCGTCCAGTCGCCGGCCGGCGCTATTGGTATTAGCCACCACGCCGGAAAACGGGATCGCGCGACTGCCCGGCAGTCGCGCGATTCCGTTCACAGGTGACGCAAAGCTTGGCCATAGCGGCGGCTCAGCGCGCTGCGCATACTGGAACCTGTGACACAGCCCCGAGCCTCCGTCGAGCGGGTTGTCATGTGCCGCGCGGACGGCAATCCGATCAACGTGTTGGTCGTGGACGACGAGTCCGTCCTGGCCGAGATGGTGTCCATGGCGTTGCGGTACGAGGGGTGGAACATCGCCACCGCCGGCGACGGGGCTTCGGCCATCGCCGCCGCCCGGGCCCAGCGCCCCGACGTGGTCGTCCTCGATGTGATGCTGCCCGACATGAGCGGGCTCGACGTCCTTCACAAGCTGCGTGAAGAGAACCCGCAGCTTCCGGTGCTGCTGCTGACGGCCAAGGATGCGGTGGAAGACCGCATCGCCGGGCTGACCGCGGGCGGCGACGACTACGTCACCAAACCGTTCAGCATCGAAGAGGTGGTGCTGCGGCTGCGCGCGCTGCTGCGGCGCACCGGGGTGACCACGGTGGACAGCGGCGCCCAGCTGGTCGTCGGCGACCTGGTGCTCGACGAGGACAGCCACGAGGTCACCCGGGCCGGCGAGCCGATCGCGTTGACCTCCACCGAGTTCGAGCTGCTGCGGTTCATGATGCGCAACTCCAAGCGGGTGCTGAGCAAGGCCCAGATCCTCGACCGGGTGTGGAGCTATGACTTCGGCGGCCGGTCCAACATCGTCGAGCTCTACATCTCCTATCTGCGCAAGAAGATCGACAACGGTCGCGACCCCATGATCCACACGCTGCGTGGCGCGGGTTATGTCCTCAAGCCGGCCCGCTAGGAGCGATCGCAAGCGCGGCGAAGCCGGGCGAAGCGGGTCGCGACCGTGGGGTAGGAGCGATCGCAAGCGCGGCGAAGCCGGGCGAAGCGGGTCGCGACCGTTGGTCAGTGCGCGGCGCGCCTGGTCACTGCGGCTGCGGCTGCTGGTCGGGCAGATCGTCGTGCTGGCCATCGTGTGCGTCGGCATCACCGCTGCGACCGAACTGGCGCTCAACCACCACCTGGTGAAGCAGCTCGACGGGCAACTCGCCGGCACGTCGTTCCGCTCGGCGCTGATGTATCCCGAACCGAACCGCCCGGGATGGCGCCACGAGCACTCCTTCTATCCGCGGCCGGGTCCCGGCCCGCGATTCCTCGACGCCCCCGGTCAGCCGGCGGGGATGGTGGCCGCGGTCGTCAATCACGGCAAGACCGTCGACGCGGGCTACCTGACGAGCAGCGGCACCCGCGCCGCGTTGACCTCCACGGCCCAGAACCAACTCGAACAGGTCGCCGACAGTCGCGCACCGGTCACCGTGGACCTGGATGGCCTCGGCCGATACCGGGTGGTCGCCGCTCCGAGCCGGAACGGGGGCGACACGATCGTCACCGGCCTGTCGATGTCCAACGTCGACGCCACCCTGATCCGGATGTTGATCATCTTCGGGATCGTCACCGTGATCGCCCTGGCGGCCGCGACGATCGCCGGTGTCGTCATCATCCGCCGGGCTCTTGCACCGCTGCGCCGGGTCGCGCAGACGGCGAGCAAGGTGGCCGACCTGCCGCTGGACCGCGGTGAGGTCGAGCTGCCGGTCCGGGTGCGCGAATCGGACGCCAATCCCTCCACCGAGGTGGGCCAACTCGGGTCGGCCCTCAACCGGATGCTGGACCACATCGCGTCCGCCCTGTCGGCGCGGCAGGCCAGCGAGACCCGAGTCCGTCAATTCGTCGCCGACGCCAGCCACGAACTGCGCACGCCCCTGGCCGCTATCCGCGGCTACACCGAACTCACCCAACGCATGGGTGACGACCGCGATGCGGTGGCGCACGCGATGAGCCGGGTGGCCTCCGAGACGGAACGGATGACGCGGCTCGTCGAGGACCTGCTGCTGCTCGCCCGCCTTGACTCCGGCCGGCCGCTGGAACGCGAACCGGTCGACTTGTCGCGGGTGGCCGTCGACGCGGTCAACGACGCGCATGTCGCCGGCCCGGACCATCAGTGGGAACTCGACCTGCCGGAGGAACCCGTGATCGTCACCGGTGACGCGGCCCGGCTCCACCAGGTGCTGGCCAACCTGCTCGCCAACGCCCGATTGCACACCGGCGCGGGCACGGTCGTGACGACTCGGCTGAGCACCGAGCCGGAACACACCGTGCTGCGGGTGATCGACAACGGGCCCGGCATCCCGGCGGCGCTGCAATCGGAGGTGTTCGAGCGGTTCGCCCGCGGCGATACCTCTCGTTCCCGCAAGGGCGGCAGTACCGGGCTGGGGCTGGCGATCGTGTCCGCGGTCGTCAAGGCCCACAACGGGACCATCGCGGTGAACAGCTCACCCGGCCACACCGAGTTCACGGTGCGGTTGCCGCTCAACGGGTGGCAACCGCCCGCGACCTCGACTAGCTAGAGCAGGTGACGTCGATTTCGAACGGCTTGTTCACGGGTTGCATGGGGTTGGCCATGTCGACCCCGGTGGCCGTTCCGGTGATCTTGTAGCTGTTGCCGTTCTTCTCGGCGGAGGCGTTGCCCTGGCCGGTTCCGGACGTGTACCCGAGGGTCACACCGTTGACATTGCCCAGGCCAACGGATTTCACCTGCGGCGGGTTGGCGTCGGTGAGCACGGCGGCGATGCCGGTGGCTGCGCCACCGATCGCGATGTTGACGGTGCCGCCCGCGGACGTGCACACGACCGAGCCGCTCACGTTCTGGTCCTTGCCGTCGATGAGGACCTTGGTTCCGCTGGCAGCGCCCGCCGAGGTGTTCACGGCTGAGCTGGTGCCCGAACCGCCCGAACCCTGCTTGTTGCTCGAACAGCCGGAAATTCCGGCGGCCAGAATTGCCGCTCCAGCCACCGCGACCGTCAGTCCACGCTTCACGTGATCTCCTTTGCCCGAAAGTTGCGACCCTCGGCATTGAGGGCCGTCTGGGGCAGTATGCGGGTTAACTGGACCGAACATCTAGCATTCGGGGGAATTGTTTCTGTGGCCGTTGATCACTGGACAGGATGCGGTGGATCGGCTTCGCGGAATGGCGCGTTGGTGGCACTGTATTGGCGTGGAGCGCACACCCCCCACCGCGGTCATCGAGGCGGCGCACCGCGCGCACGCGCTGCCACTGGATGACGACGCGGACTTTCACAGCGCCGATCGCGGGTTCATCGCCGCGCTGTCCCCGTGCGTCATCAAGGCGGCCGACGGCCGGGTGGTGTGGGACAACGACGCCTACTCCTTCCTCGGCGGCCCCGCTCCGACATCGGTGCACCCGAGCTTGTGGCGGCAGTCGACGCTGGCCGCCAAACAAGGCCTCTACGAAGTGGTTCCCGGCATCTACCAGGTCCGTGGCCTCGACATCTCGAACGTCACGTTCGTCGAGACCGACACCGGCGTCATCGTCATCGACCCGTTGGTGTCCACCGAGGTCGCGGCGGCGGCGCTGGCGTTGTATCGCGCCCACCGCGGCGGCGAGCGTCCCGTCGTCGCGGTGATCTACACCCACAGCCACGTCGACCACTTCGGCGGCGTGCTGGGCGTCACCACACAGGCGGACGTGGACGCCGGCGCGGTGGCCGTGCTGGCGCCGGAAGGCTTTGCCGAGCACGCCGTCCGGGAGAACGTCTACGCCGGGCCGGCCATGACGCGGCGGGCGACCTACATGTATGGCACGCTGCTGCCCCGTGGGCCGATGGACCAGGTCGGTTGCGGGCTGGGCCAGGCTACGTCGACCGGCGAGGTGGCGATCATCGTCCCCACCGTCGACGTCCGCGAGACCGGCGAGAGGCACACCATCGACGGCGTGGAGATCGAGTTCCAGATGGCGCCCGGCACCGAGGCGCCCGCCGAAATGCATTTCTACTTCCCGCGTTTCCGCGCGTTGTGCATGGCCGAGAACGCCACCCACAATCTGCACAACCTGCTGACGCTGCGCGGCGCCCTGGTGCGCGACCCGCACGCTTGGTCCGGTTACCTCACCGAGGCGATCGACACCTTCGCCGACCGCACCGACGTGGTGTTCGCGTCGCACCACTGGCCCACCTGGGGCAGGGAGAACATCGTCGAATTTCTTTCGCTGCAGCGCGACCTCTATGCCTACCTGCACGACCAGACGCTGCGGCTGCTCAACCGCGGCTACACCGGGGTCGAGATCGCGGAGTTGTTCCAGATGCCGCCGGCGCTCGAGCGTGCCTGGCACACCCACGGGTATTACGGCTCGGTCAGCCATAACGTGAAGGCCGTCTACCAGCGCTACATGGGCTGGTTCGACGGCAACCCGGCCAGGCTGTGGCCGCACCCGCCGGAGGCCCTCGCTCCCCGCTATGTCGAGGCGATGGGCGGGATCGACCGGGTTGTTCAGCTGGCCCGGACGGCGTTCGACTCCGGCGACTTCCGCTGGGCGGCAACCCTGCTCGACCATGCCGTCTTCACCGACAGCGGTCATGCCGACGCGCGTGCGTTGTACGCCGACACGCTCGAGCAGCTAGCCTACGGCGCCGAGAACGCGACGTGGCGCAACTTCTTCCTCAGCGGCGCAACGGAATTGCGGGACGGAAACTTCGGCACGGCGGCTCAGGTCGCGTCGCCCACGATGCTGTCGCAGCTGACCCCCGAGCAGATCTTCGACAGCCTCGCCATCCGGGTCGACGGGCCGCGCAGCTGGGATCTCGACATCGCCATCGACATCGCCTTCACCGATCTGGCCGCCAACTACCGGCTCACCCTGCGCAACGGGGTGCTCGTCCACCGCAAGACGGCGGCCGAACCGGCGACGGCAACCGTCACGGTCAACCTGGACAACAAGTCTCGACTGCTCACGGCGGTGCTGGGTGACTTCGCCTCACCCGGGCTACAGGTATCCGGTGACCAGGCGGCGCTGCGGGCCCTCCTGGGTGCGCTGGACCAGCCCGACCCGGGCTTCAACATCGTCACGCCGTGACGTCGAGATCGCCCTGAGGGCTGCTTGGGCCCTGGATTTCACGACCATGGCGGCGATCTCGGCGCCAGACCGCGTCATACGTCGATGACGATCTTGCCCAACACCTTGCGGTCGGCCACGTGCCGCAGCGCGGCGGCGGTCTCGGACAGCGGGAATCGCGCACCGATGTACGGGCGGACTGTGCCGGCGGCGAACATCTCCGACAATTCCCGCATGTCACGGACGGCCTCGTCGGGATGGTCGTTCATGAAGGTGCGGATCTCCATGCCGCGCACGCAGATGTCCTTGAGCAGAACGAGATTGAGCGGGATCGCCGGTATGGACCCAGCGGCGTAGCCCAGAGTGACGAAGGTGCCGCCGCGCGCCAGTGCGCGCAGCGCCGGCTCGGCGTACGGTCCGCCGACGGGATCGATGACCACTCGGGCGGCATCGCCGGTGAGCTCGCGGATACGCGCCTTCAAGTCCTCCCGGTCGTAGTCGACCGTCGCCTCGGCACCGCGTCGCAGGCACAGGTCGAGCTTTTCGGGGCTCGAAGCCGCGGCCAGCACCCGGGCCTTCATGGCGACGGCCAGGTCGACCGCGGCCAGCCCCACACCGCCCGCGGCGCCCAGCACGACGACCCAATCCCCTTCTGCCACCGCGGCGGTCGAGCGCAGCGCGTGATACGCGGTGCGGTACGTCACGCCGAAGGCCGCGGCCGACGCGAAGTCCGCGTCGTCGGGGATGAGCGTCGCCTGGCTCGCGTCCAGCAGTGCGCGTTCGGCGAACGCCCCGAAGGTGGTTCCGGACACTCGCTGCCCCGGCTCGAACGGCGCGCCCTCGCCAGTGGCGATCACCTCGCCGGCGATCTCGTTGCCCGGTATGAACGGCGGCGGGATCTTGACCTGGTACTTACCGGCGATGAACAGGAGGTCGGGGAAATTCACGGCGGCGGCGTGCACGCGCACCAGCAGCTGCCCCGCGGCCGGGACCGGCTCGTCGACGTCCTCGAGAACCAGGTCTTCCGGTGTGCCATAGGAACGGCAGACCACCGCGCGCATCAGCTGACCCCCAGACCGCGCAGGCAGAATCCGACCAGGTGCGCGATGTCGTCGGACCCGGGCCGGTCGGCCGACCCCACGTATCGCCGCATGGTCGCGGCCGTGCAACTGAACACCACCTCGACGTCACGCTCGACGTCGCTGCTGCCCAGCGCCGCAACGGGTTCGACGAGCAGGTCGCGCAGCGGCCGCATCATCTCCTGATCGACCGTCGGCCAATTGGTGCGGGGGGACATCTGGCCCGCCGCCGCCCGGCTCATGCTGATCAGGTGCGGGTCGGCGACCTGCGCCAGGGTGCCCTCGATCCAGCGCGCGACCCGCTCGCGCGGCTCGGTCTCCTTGGCCATCTGGTGCTCGAGGTAGGACACCACGATGCCGACGCCGCGCTCCATGACGGCCAGGATGAGATCGTCCTTGCCGGCGAAATAGCGGTAGAACGCCTTGTTCGACGTGCCGGCCTCGGCGACGATGTCGCTGACCCGCGGTGGTTCCGGCGCGACCCGCTCCATGACACGCACCGCGGCGGCCAGGATGCGCTCCACCTCCTCGGTGGCCTCCCGCTGGCGGTCGTCGAGCGCCCGCTCGACCGCCGCGATCACCCTGGTGCTCACGGCGAATCGGGAAGCGCTGGAACCCGGTCGATGAGGTCGCCGTACTTGGTGCGCGCGGCCTCCCGGCGGATATCAAGCAGCTCACTGGGCCACTCGGGGTCCTCGGCCTCGTATCCCTTGAGCAGCAGCCGGGCCAGGTTGACCTTATGGGCCTCGGTCGGCCCGTCGGCCAGGCCGAGCGCCACGCCGCCGAGCAGCACGTTGACCAGCGGCAGCTGGTCGGTGGTGCCCAGTGCGCCGTGCACCTGGATCGCGCGCAGCCCAATCGATTTGAGCACTTGGGACGCCAGGATCTTGCAGGCGCCGATCTCGGCGCGGGCAGCGTGCTCGCCGGCGGTGTCGATCAGCCACGCCGCGTGCAGCACCGCCAGCCGGAACGGCATCAACTCGGTGTACGAGTCGGCGACGAACGCCTGCACCAGCTGCTTGTCGGCCAGCGAACTACCTTGAGTGAAACGGCTTTTCGCGCGTCGTGCCATCATCTCCACCGCACGTTGGGCCACCCCGATCGACCGCATCGCGTGGTGCAGCCGCCCACCGGCCAGCCGGGTCTGCAGAATCATGAAGCCCTGGCCGGGTTCACCCAGCAGCGCGTCCGACGGCACGCGCACCCCGTCGTAGTGCACCAACGAATGTCCCGGTTCGTGCGGCAGCGCCCCGACCAGATGATGGGTGGCCTCGATGGTCAGGCCTTCGGTACCCGCCGGCACCAAGAACGTCGACGCGCCGCGGTGGACCGGCACGTCGGGGTCGGTGATCGCGACGACGATGAAGAACGAGGCCACGGAGGCGTTGGAGGAGAAGTACTTTCGTCCGGTGATCACCCAGTCGTCGCCGTCGCGGAAGGCGCGGGTTCGAAACACCCGCGGATCGGCGCCGCCCTGCGGTTCGGTCATGGAAAAGCAGGAGAAGATCTCCCCGGACAACAGCCCGGCGAGGTAGCGGTCCTTCTGCTGCTGCGTTCCGAAGCGGGCGATGATCTCCGCGTTCCCGGTGTCGGGCGCCTGCGTGCCGAACACGATCGGCGCCCACGGGCTGCGGCCCAGGATTTCGTTGATCAACGTCAGCTTGACCGCGCCGAAGCCCTGCCCGCCGAGTTCGGGGCCCAGGTGCGGTGCCCACAACCCGTGGTCGCGCACCTGCCGTTTGAGCGGATCGACGATGCGGCGGCGCTCGTCGTTCAGCGGCAGGAACTCGCAACCCGGGAACAGCACTTCGAGGGGTTCCACCTCGTGGCGGACGAAGTCGCGGACCCAGTCGAGCTTCTGCTGGAATTCCGGTTCGGTGGAGAAGTCCCAGGACATTCGAATGCTCCTACTCGTTCATTGGTCCGCGGTCGTCGGTGGCGACGCACCGACGTCAGGGAATTCCGCCGTCGGCGCGCAGGATCGAACCGGTGGTGAAACTGGACGCGTCGGATGCCAAAAACAATGCCGCTCCGACGATTTCGGTCGGTTCCCCGGCGCGCTGCAGCGCCAGGTGCCCGAACGGCTTGCTCTGGGCCGCCTCGAGGTTCCACGCCTTGCTCACGTCGGTGAGAAACGGCCCGGCCATCAGCGTGTTGACGCGCACGGACGGCCCGTACGCCTTCGCCAGTGCCTCGGTCATCGCGTTGAGCCCGGCCTTGGCGGCGGCGTAGGGGACGATGTCGGGCGTGGGGCGCAGCGACCCTGCCGTGCTCACGTTGATGATGGATCCTCGCCCGGCCGCGACCATTCGCTCGCCCACCAAGGCCGACAACCGGAATGGGCCCTTGAGGTTGAGGTTGACCACAGCGTCGAACAACTTCTCGGTGACGTCGGTCAGCTTGTCGTACAGCGGTGACATGCCGGCGTTGTTGATCAGCGTGTCCACCTTGCCGAACCGGTCATAGGTCGCCTCGACCAACCCGTCGAGCTGGTCCCAGCGGCCGACGTGCACCTGATACGGCAGGGCGGAGCGCCCGGTTTCGGCCTCGATCTCCTTGGCGGTGGCCACGCAGTTGTCGATGTTGCGGCTGGCGATCACGACGTCGGCGCCGCAGCGTGCCGCTGCGAACGCCATTTCGCGGCCCAGCCCGCGGCTGCCGCCGGTGACCAGCACGACCCGGTCGGTGAGATCGAAAAGCTGGTCGGCGTAACCCATTTCAGCGGCCTCCGGAGGGCAAAGAGCGGGCGAGCTCGGCCGCCGTCGCGATCAGCTGCGGGATCATCGTCCCGAAGGCGTCTTGGACCTTGGGTTCAACCTTCCCGGTGCGCACTCCCGCAGCGTAGGTCTTTTCCAGCACGATGCCGAGCTTCCAATTCGCCAGCACCAGGTAGTAGTCGATGTTCTCGGTGGAGAGCCCGCTGTCCGTCTCGTAATGCCGGAGTAATTCGCTCCGGCTGGGCATGCCCCTCATGTCCAGATAGAACCCGTCGGCGCGCGGCTCTTCGCCGTCGTAGCCCAGCAGGCACCACGCCAAATCCAGCAGCGGATCGCCGACCGTCGTCATCTCCCAGTCCACGATCGCGGCCAGCCGCGCCGGCGCGCCGTGGGCGAACATCACGTTGGCGAATTGGTAGTCGCCGTGCATGATGCCGGGCCGGTAGTGCGCCGGCCGGTTGTTTCGCAGCCAGTCCGCGGCCACGTCCAGGCCGGGCAGCTCGCGCACCTTGTAGGTCTCGAGGAACGCCAGCCAGCGATCCACCTGCCGGTCGTGGAATCCGTCCGGGCGGCCGAAACCCTCGAGACCTTGGGCGCGCCAATCCACCCGGCCCAGCTTGGCGGCGCCCTCGACGAGTTCGAAGGCCAGTCCGCGGCGGGCGTTCAGGTCGGTGTCGAACGGCGGTTGCCATCCGCCGTCCATCGGGCTCCACCCGTCGATGGCCTGCATGACGTAGAACGGCATGCCGAGCACGGCACCGGTGTCGTCGGCGGCGATCAGGGCGGCGTGCGGGACGTCGGTGCCGGACAACGCTCGCACCAGCCGGATCTCGCGCAGCAGGCCGTCGATGCGCGCGGCGTCGGCGCGGGCGCCGGGCATTCGCAGCACCATCCGCTCACCGCCGCGGTCGAGCCGGTAGAGGGTGTTCTGCGAACCGCCCTTCAGCTGCTCCAGCCTCGGTTGCTCGCCGCTTCCCGGCGCGTCGTTCGCGTCCAGCCAACGCGCGAGAACGCCCGCGTCCAATTGGGCCTGGCCTACCGTCGTCATCCGCACACCCCGCTCTCTGCGCGGAGAATAGCATTCTCCCGCGGAGGCGCGGGGCTTTCGGATCAGTCCGGCTTGTCGCGGTGAGCAGAAACCCCGGTGCCCTGAAGTGGCCGTCGCCGCGCCCCCATTTGGCGCGGGGCCGGTCGGCGTGCTTTGAATGAACACGTCGCGCTCAGCACAGACAGGAACAAACACATGCAACTGCTTCTGGTCCGGCACGCGCTGCCCCTGCGCAGCGAACACGGTGAGGGCTCCGATCCCGACCTGTCGGACGAGGGATTCGCCCAGATCGAGCGGCTACCCAAGGCGCTGGACCGGTTTCCTATTTCCCGGGTGGTGAGCAGCCCCCAGCGGCGTGCCATCCAGACCGCCGAGCCGGTCGCGGCGGCACGGGAACTCACGGTCGAGATCGACGACCGATTTGCCGAATACGACCGTGACCTTCCGCTCTACATCCCCGTCGAGCAGATCCGCGAGGAGATGCCCGAGGAGTGGGCGCGCCTGGCCCAGGGTCACCTGCCGAGCGCGGTAGACGAGGACGCCTTCCTGGCGCGGGTGCGCGCGGCCGTCGACGACCTCGTCGCCGCCGCCGATCCCGAGGACACCGTCGCGGTGTTCAGCCACGGCGGGGTGATCAACGTTCTGTTGCACCAGATCCTGGGGACGTCGCGGCTGTTGTCGTTTCCGGTCGACTACGCCTCGATCACCCGGCTGCTGTTCTCGCGGTCCGGTCAGGCGACGGTCGCGGGGGTCAATGCGGTCGAGCACGTGTGGGACCTGCTGCCACGAAATCAGCGGTGGTGAGCGGGACCGCCCTGTGGCGGTGGTAAACAAGTCCGGTGACTTCAGCTGACCAACTCGAAGGGCTCGACCTGGCCTCGCTGGACTCCTACCTGCGTTCGCTGGGCATCGGACGCGAGGGCGAGTTGCGCGCGGAGTTCATCTCCGGTGGCCGGTCCAATCTGACGTTCCGGGTCTACGACGACGCGACCAGTTGGCTGGTGCGGCGCCCGCCGCTGCACGGGCTGACCCCGTCGGCGCACGACATGGCGCGCGAGTACCGGGTGGTCGCCGCCCTGTGGGACACACCCGTCCCCGTGGCGCGCGCGATCGCGCTGTGCGAGGACGAATCCGTGCTGGGTGCGCCGTTCCAGATCGTCGAATTCGTCGCCGGTCAGGTGGTGCGCCGCCGCGCCCAGCTCGAAGCCTTCAGCCACACCGTCATCGAGGGTTGCGTCGACTCGCTGATCCGGGTCCTCGTCGACCTGCACAACGTCGACCCCGCGGCCGTGGGCCTGGCGGATTTCGGCAAGCCCAGCGGGTACCTGGAGCGCCAGGTGCGGCGGTGGGGCTCGCAGTGGGCGTTGGTGCGGCTGCCCGACGACCGCCGTGACGCCGACGTCGAGCGCCTGCATGCCGGTCTGCAGGAAGCCATTCCCCAACAGAGCCGCACGTCGATCGTGCACGGCGACTACCGGATCGACAACACCATCCTGGACACCGACGACCCGACGAAGGTGCGCGCCGTCGTCGACTGGGAGCTGTCCACCCTCGGTGACCCGCTGTCCGACGCGGCGCTGATGTGCGTGTACCGCGACCCCGCGCTGGACCTGATCGTCAACGCCCAGGCCGCGTGGACGTCGCCGCTGCTGCCGACCGCCGACGAGTTGGCCGACCGGTATTCACTCGTGGCCGGGCTGCCGCTGGCGCATTGGGAGTTCTACATGGCGCTGGCCTACTTCAAGCTCGCGATCATCGCCGCGGGCATCGACTTCCGCAGACGGATGTCGGACCAGGCGCGCGGGCTGGACACCGACCACACACCGGAGGTCGTGGCGCCGCTGATCTCCCGCGGGCTGGCGGAGCTGGCCAAGCTACCCCGCTGAGGCGCGCCCGCGGCGCGCTAACCCTTGCGCGAGGCTGCGTGGTGCTTCTTCGCCGCCCGCCGTAGCTGAAGGATCCGCGCGGTGCCGACGGCCACCGTGATCAGCCCGCCCACCACGGCCGCCAGCAGGATGGCCACCCCCAGCGGCAGTCTCCAGTGCCAGCCCAAGAACGTAAAGGGCGTCTCCACCGTGTTCTGAGTGATGAAGATCAGCAACAGAATCAGGATCAGGAAGCCGCCGATCAGGGACGACCACAGCGCACCGGCGCGGGTGAACCCGATCGCCGGTTCCCTGGGCGCCTTGCCCGGTTCGGGCGCCGCGGCGGGCTTGGCGGGCGGCTGGCTGGGCGAGGCAGGGGTGTGGCTGCTCATGGTGTCATCTTTGTCCCATCGGGCAAAGAATGAAACCAAACCGCGCAACCGGGCCGCCTGGTCCCGGCGCCCGCGCGGTTCTGCCGTTAGTGTCGGCGGTATGAGGATGCCGTCGCGCGTGCACCGCGCGATGATCCAAGCGACGGTCTGGCTCACGGCGATCTGCGTCCTATCGGCGTGCAGCAGCTCCGACCCGCTGGGCGGCGCCGTCCGCAGCCCCAAATCGATCGTCGTGGGGTCCGGCGACTTCCCGGAATCACACATCATCGCCGAGATCTATGCACAAGCGTTGCAGGCCAACGGATTCGAGGTGGGCCGACGGATGGGGATCGGCAGCCGGGAGACCTATATCCCCGCGCTCAAAGACCATTCGATCGACCTGGTGCCCGAGTACATCGGCAACCTGCTGCTCTACTTCGCGCCCGACTCGACGGCGACCGTACTGGACGCCGTCGAGTTGGAGCTCGACCACAAACTTCCGGGGGATCTGGCGATCCTGACACCCTCGCCGGCCTCCGACACCGACACCGTGACCGTGACCGGCGGGACGGCTAATGCCTGGAAGCTGAAGACAATCGCCGACTTGGCGGGCTATTCGGCGGACGTGAGGTTCGGCGCACCCTCGGCGTTCGCGACGCGGCCGGCCGGCCTGCCGGGGTTGCGGCAGAAGTACGGGCTCGACATCAGCCCCGCCGACTTCGTCGCGATCGACGACGGCGGCGGCGCGGTAACGGTGCGCGCCCTGGTGGAGGGAAGGGTCAACGCCGCAAACGTTTTCACCACGTCACCGGCCATCCCGCAGAACCATTTGGTGGTGCTCGAAGACCCCGCGCACAACTTCTTGGCCGGCAACATCGTGCCGCTGGTCAACTCGCAGAAGAAGTCGGACCGGCTCAAGGAGGTGCTGGACGCCGTGTCGGCGAGGCTGACCACCGCGGGGGTGGCCGGACTCAACGCCGCGGTGGCGGGAAACTCCGGCGTCGACCCAGACCAGGCCGCGCGGAAATGGCTGCGGGACAACGGCTTCAATCATCCGGTCGGGCAATGATCGTCTTCGACGACGTCAGCAAGGCCTTCGCCGACGGGACCACCGCGGTGGACCGGTTGAGCCTGACCATTCCGACTGGGAAGTTGACCGTCTTCGTCGGTTCGTCGGGCAGCGGCAAGACCACGGCGCTGCGCATGATCAACCGCATGATCGAGCCGACGTCCGGCGCCATCACCGTCGACGGGGTGGACGTGTCCAGCCTCGACCCGGTGCGGCTGCGCCTCGGTATCGGCTACGTCATCCAGCACGCCGGACTGATGCCGCACCTTCGGGTGATCGACAACGTCGCAACGGTTCCGGTGCTCAAGGGCCAGTCCCGGCGGTCGGCCCGCGCCGCCGCCTATGGGGTGCTCGAACGAGTCGGGTTGGACGCCAAGCTCGCCGGCCGCTACCCGGCGCAGCTATCCGGCGGTGAGCAACAACGCGTCGGCGTGGCGCGCGCACTGGCGGCCGACCCGCCCATCCTGTTGATGGACGAGCCGTTCTCGGCCGTCGACCCCGTCGTGCGGCTCGATCTGCAGAACGAAATCCTGCGCCTGCAAAGCGAATTGCAAAAGACGATCGTCTTCGTCACCCACGACATCGACGAGGCGCTCAAGCTCGCCGACAAGGTCGCGGTGTTCCGGGCCGGGTCGCTGCAGCAGTACGACGACCCCGCGCGGCTGTTGTCGCGCCCGGCCAACGATTTCGTGGCGAGGTTCATCGGCCTGGGCCGCGGCTACCGATGGTTGCAACTCATCGATGCCGCCGGCCTGCCGCTACACGACGTGCAACGCATCCGCGCCGACGACCTGCCCAATGTGTGCCCGGCAAGCGGCTGGGCGGTGGTGGTGGACGGCGCCGGCGCGCCGCTGGGCTGGATCGACACCGAAGGGCTGCGCCGTCATCGCGGGGGAGCCTCGTTGTCCGACAGCATGAGCGGCATCGGCTCGCTGTTTCGTCCCCGCGGAAATCTCAGCCAGGCGCTGGACGCGGCGCTCTCGTCGCCGTCGGGGATGGGCGTCGCCGTCGACGACGGCGGCCGGGTCATCGGCGGTGTGCTGGCCGGCGACGTGCTGGACGCGGTGGAAGCCCGACGGCGGGACTGAGCGATGCACTACCTGCTCACCCACCTCAACGACGCCTGGGCGCTGACTCTCGTCCATCTGCGGCTGTCGCTGGTGCCGGTGCTCATCGGGTTAGCGGTGGCCGTCCCACTGGGCGCGGCGGTGCAGCGCGCGCCGGTTGCGCGCCGGCTGACGACGGCGACCGCCAGCGTCGTGTTCACCATCCCGTCGCTGGCGCTGTTCGTGGTCTTGCCGATGATCATCGGGACCCGGATCCTCGACGAGGCCAATGTGATGGTCGCGCTGACCGCCTACACCGCGGCGTTGCTGGTGCGGGCGGTGCTCGAGGCGCTGGACGCGGTGCCGGCCCCGGTGCGCGACGCCGCCACCGCGGTCGGCTACTCGCCGATCATCCGGATGCTGAAAGTCGAACTACCGCTGTCTATTCCGGTCCTGGTGGCCGGGTTGCGGGTGGTGGTGGTCACCAACATCGCGATGGTCTCGGTCGGTTCGGTGATTGGCATCGGCGGCCTGGGGGCCTGGTTCACCGAGGGTTACCAGACCGACAAGAGCGACCAGATCCTCGCGGGCATCATCGCGCTCTTCGCGCTGGCGATCGTCATCGACGCGTTGATCGTGGTGGCCGGCCGGCTGGTCACACCGTGGGAGCGCGCCGGGCGCACCCCGCGACGACGGCCGGTGGTGGCCCCGATCGTGGGTGGCGCGCGATGAACTTCGTGCAGCGCGCCGTCACCTACCTGTTGACCGCCGACAACTGGACGGGCCCGGTCGGACTGGCGGCGCGTGTCCTCGAGCATCTCGAGTACACGGCAATCGCGGTGGGCGCCTCGGCCCTGATCGCCGTTCCCGCTGGGCTGATCATCGGACACACCGGCCGCGGCACCTTGCTGGTGGTCGGCGCGGTCAACGGTCTTCGCGCACTGCCGACCCTGGGCGTGCTGCTGCTCGGAACGCTGCTGTTCGGGCTGGGCCTGGGGCCGCCGCTGGTCGCCCTGATGCTGCTGGGTGTCCCGGCGCTGCTGGCCGGCACGTATGCGGGAATCGCCAACGTCGACCCGACCGTGGTCGACGCCGGCCGCGCGATGGGAATGACGGAGGCCCAGGTGCTCTGGGTGGAGGCGCGCAACGCGATGCCGTTGATCCTGGGCGGGTTGCGCAGCGCGACGCTGCAGGTGGTCGCCACCGCGACGGTCGCGGCCTACGCCAGTCTCGGCGGGCTGGGCAGATACCTGATCGACGGAATCAAGGAGCGCGAGTTTCACCTCGCCCTGGTCGGCGCCTTGATGGTGGCCGTGTTGGCGTTGGCGCTCGACGGGCTGCTGGCGTTGGCGGTGTGGGCGTCGGTGCCCGGCGGCGACCGCCTGCGCAAGACCGCCGGCAACCGCGAGCGCCGGGCAGGTACGCCACGGCTGGGGGGACGATTTACGGTAGGTGAGTGAACACAGATTCCTCGGATTCGACTCGGCGGGTATGGCAGGCGATGCTCACCTGGCGTGCACAGGACGTATCGCGGATGGAATCGGTACGAATTCAGGTGTCCGGCAAGAGAATCAAGGCCAACGGCCGCATCGTGGCGGCCGCAACGGCAACCAATCCGGCGTTCGGGGCGTACTACGACCTGCAGACCGATGAGACCGGCGCCACCAAGCGGCTCGGCATGACCGTCACGCTGGCCGAGCGGGAACGTGTGATCTCCATCGCCCGTGACGAAGAGAACATGTGGCTGGTGACGGATCATCAGGGCGAGCGCCGCGCGGGCTACAACGGCGCCCTGGACTGCGACGTGGTGTTCAGCCCGTTCTTCAACGCGTTGCCCATCCGCAGGCTCGGCCTCCACGAACGGGCGGACTCGGTCACGTTGCCGGTGGTCTATGTCAATCTGCCTGACATGTCCATCACCGCGGACCTGGTGAGCTACACCAGCTCGGGCGGTCTCGACGGCATCAAGCTGCGCTCCCCGGTCGCCGACACCGTCGTGAGCGTCGACGAAGAGGGGTTCATCGTCGACTATCCAGGCTTGGCAGAGCGGATCTGATCACCCCGCCCGCCCGGCCGGCGGCGGCCAACTCCTCGCGCCAGTTGTCGGCGCCGATGAGGACGTGGAAGATCTCGGAACGCGGGAAGCTGTCGTAGCGCGTCCGGGCGGCGTGCCCGGCCTCGACGAGTTCGGCCACCGATTTGTGCCCGACCAGTGAGTCGCGGGCCCGGCTCAGTAGCTCGATGACCCGGTCGGCGGCCGGCACCAGCTGGTCGGCGTTGCCCTCGCACATCGCGCGCACCAGGTCCGGGGCGGTGGCGGCCACCCTGGTGCCGTCGCGGAACGATCCGGCGGCCAGCGCGAAGGCCAGCGGGACGTCCCCCGCGATGATCGCCAGCGCCTCGGCGAGCAGGTGCGGCAGGTGCGAGATGGCGGCCGCCGCGGCGTCGTGATCGTCGGACTTGGCCGGCACCACCACCGCGCCGCAATCGAGCGCCAGCGTCATCACCATCGACCACACCACCGGGTCGACGTGGTCGTCCACGCTGATCACCCACGGCGCCCTGGTGAACAGGGCGGGGTTGCCCGCGGCCCAACCCGAATGAGCGGTGCCGGTCATCGGGTGTCCGCCGACGAACCGTTGCCGCAGGCCGGCGGCGACGACCTCGTCGAGCACCGCCCGTTTGACGCTGGTGACGTCGGTCAACGGGCAGTTCGGGGCCAGTTCGCCGATGTGGGCGAGCATGCCGGCCAGCGCCGGCATGGGCACCGCCAGCACGATCAGCGCGCCGGTGTCGGCGGCGCGGGTCAGCATGGCGGTCAGGTCGGTGCTGGCGTCGAAACCGTCGGCGGTGGCCCCGTGTGCACCCTCCACCGACCGGTTGTAGCCGAACACCTCCCGGCCCGCGGCTCTGGCGGCCCGCATGATCGAGCCGCCGATCAGCCCCAGCCCGAGCACGCACACGGGTGGTCGAGAAACAGGGCTAGCCACAGACCAAGGTTGGCACAATCCGGCGGCGCGGTGCGGTCAGACGTTGCCGCGTTTCGCTCCATCTGGTCAGGGGGCATCGTCTGCGACTACCGTAAGCGGCCATGGGAGCACAACGGGCCTCAGCCCAAGGCCTGTCTGCCGATACGCCGGACGGTTTCGGCGTAGCGGTCGTGCGCGAAGAGGGTCAGTGGCGGTGTTCCCCGATGGCCCGCAAATCGCTGACGAGCCTGAAGGCCGCCGAGACGGAGCTGCGGGAACTGCGCAGCTCCGGCGCCGTGTTCGGGCTGCTCGACGTGGATGACGAGTTCTTCGTGATCGTGCGCCCGGCGCCGTCCGGGACGCGGTTGCTGCTGTCGGACGCCACCGCGGCATTGGACTACGACATCGCCGCCGAAGTGCTGGACAAACTTGACGCCGACATCGACCCCGAGGACCTGGAGGAATCGGACCCCTTCGAGGAGGGGGACCTGGGGCTGCTGTCCGATATCGGCCTGCCCGAGGCGGTGCTGGGCGTCATCCTCGACGAGGCCGACCTGTACGCGGACGAGCAGCTCGGCCGCATCGCCCGGGAGATGGGCTTCGCCGACCAGTTGTCGGCCGTGATCGACCGCATCGGTCGGTGATCGCAAGCGCTGGCGGTGGGGGCACCCCCGCTTGCGGGGGACCGGGCGCGGCGGGTCGCCGCCATCAAGCCCCGTCGGTGATCGGCGACGAAGACCTGATCCGTGCCGCGTTGTCGGCCGCGGCGACGGCGGGTCCCCGCGACGTGCCCATCGGTGCGGTGGTCGTCGGCGCCGACGGAACCGAACTGGCCCGCGCGGTCAATGCCCGGGAAGCCCTGGGCGATCCCACGGCGCACGCCGAGATCCTGGCGCTGCGCGCGGCCGCCGGCGTGCTCGGCGACGGCTGGCGGCTGGAGGGCGCCACGCTGGCCGTCACCGTCGAACCGTGCACCATGTGCGCCGGCGCGCTGGTCCTGGCCCGCATCGGCCGGCTTGTGTTCGGCGCGTGGGAACCGAAGACCGGAGCGGTCGGATCCTTATGGGACGTGGTCCGCGATCGGCGGCTCAACCATCGGCCGGAAGTGCGCGGCGGCGTGCTCGCCGAAGAGTGCGCCGCACCGCTGGAGGCCTTCTTCGCTCGCCAGCGATTGGGGTGAGTGGCCGGTGGTCAGATAAGCTGCTCGGCGGTGGCGTGTCCGAGCGGCCTAAGGAGCACGCCTCGAAAGCGTGTGACGGCTAACACCGTCCGAGGGTTCAAATCCCTCCGCCACCGCCAAACGCCCCAAACCGCGTCCAGCAACTCGGGCTGCGGTCCGCGGTTCCCACCGCGGCCGGGCGTTCTCCGCACGGAGACCGCCTCACGGCTTGACGAAGCAGTACATCCGGTATTCCGTGGGTCCCCCAGTTCGGAAGCCCTGGTACGTATTCCACACGAATCGGTAGCCGCGGGTTACGGCAAAGCTGTGCGCGAAGGCGGGCACAAGTGCATTGACCGCCGCCATCCACCACTGTGAATTGTTCTCCATCCCGCGCATGACCTCTGAATTGATCACCCGCTGCGAGACGATCCGCATCGGGGCGTCGGCTAATTGTGCCTCCCAGGTGGCAAGCCCCTCGGTGAGACGGAAATCGGCATAGAGAAAATGCCCGCCCGCGCGCAGCACACGCACTACCTCGCAGAGGAAGCGGGGAAATTGCGCGTAAAGGTGCGAGGATTCGATATTGATCACCGCGTCGAACGATTCGTCCGGGAAAGGCAGGTTCTCGGCGTCGCCTTCGACGAACTTCAGGCCGGCGAGACGGTGTCTTTCCCGGCAGAAGGCGATACCGGCCGAGTTCAAGTCCAGCCCGGTGTATGAGGCAGGGCGCAGGGTTCTCATGAGGTATGAGCTCCCACCGCCGTGGCCGCAACCCACCTCGAGGACGTGCTTACCGCTGAGATCCACCTGCGTCGCCGTGCGGTGATAAAGCTGAATGAAATACCGGTTCGGCTCGTCGGAGGGCGAAAGCGGAATGCCCATCGGTGGATCTTCCTCGTAGCCGTAGTTGAGGAACAACACGTCTTTGACGGACAGCTTGCGGGTTAAGTAGCGGTAGAAGAATTTCTGATAGAAATACTCGTGGATATACTTCGCATACTTCAGATTGACCGTGTCCAGGAGCCTGCGACGAAAGCCGCGCTGTTGACCCTGCAGCGCCATCGGCGGAGCATAGCAAACGCCGGCACGGTTTTGATCACATTCGAGGCGGCCGACATAATCCGGATTGTCCGCGCGCTTGGCGACCGTTCTTCGTTGTGAGTGCGCCGATTTCCTTCTGATCCTCGGCATGCTTGGTCGAAGGTGGATAGCATTGCCCTACGGAGAACTGCCAGGCGCGCGGCAAGAGGCCACATGACGAAGAACATCGCGATCGTCGCCCTCTTCTGGTGTTGCAGTGCGCTCGTCGCGACTCCGGGCACCGTCGCTGGATTCGTCGCCTACGCAGACGATCCGGGCACCGTGCTGTACAACGGCGTCAACGGACTTCGTCAGCCATGCGCGCCACTCAGCGACGACCCGCGGTTGCGGGCGGCGGCGCAGCGGCACGCCGACGATATGCTGCGCACCGGTCTAAGCGGCCATATCGGTTCCGATGGTTCTTCGCCGCGGACGCGCATCGCAGATGCCGGCTACAGCAGGACCCCCGCCACGGGGGAGATCGTCTATTGGGGCACCGGATCAGCGGCGAATCCGACCCAGGCCCTCGACTCGTGGATGCAAAGCCCTCCACACCGGGGAATCATCGTGAACTGCGCTTTCACGGCGGCCGGCTTCGCCACCGCCTGGGACGGCAACAAGATGACCGTGGTGGGCGACTTCGCGGCTCCGTAAGTGCCGCGGACGGCCGGGGCGATTCGACCGCGTTCTCGAGCCGGTGCCGAATCTCTAGGCCTGAGTTCCGGCCAGCTTTCGGGTCGTCAGTGCTTCGCTGTCCCTGAAGGGTCGGCCGTCGGGCCCGAGCAGGTCGTGGAACCAGACCTTGGGGATCGTCGTGTACGGGTGGTCCCACGATTCCCAGGGAAAGTAGGTCTGCGTCTTCCCGGCGACCAGACCCCAGTTGATGGCACCGACGTTGTGGCGCTTGGCCACCGGCAGAATTCCCTCGACCGTGCTGCCCCGCGGCCGCGCCATGTACTCCGTGCACAGGATCGGCCTGCCCAGCGGGGTGAGCTCGCCGATCCGGGACTCGAAGCCCGCTGGGTCGGCATAGGAATGGAATGTGATCACGTCGGCGTTGGCCAGCTGAATGTCGCTGATCGCGCTGCGGCCCTGGGGCTGTCCCCAGTCGCCGCGCCACACGCCACTGGTGAGCGGCTGGCTGGGGTCCACCGCGCGCGCCCATCGGAACACCTGTGGGAGCAGGTTTCCGACAAGTTGTTCCTTGTCGGTGCGCTCGGCGTTGCGGTACTGGCGCGCCGGGTTGTCGGGCTCGTTCCACAGGTCCCAGCCCAGGATGCGGTCGTCGTTGCGGAACTGCGTCAGCACCCCGGTGACGTAGTCGCGCATGACGCCGGCGTAGCGGGGGTCGCCAAGGCGTTCGGCGCCCGGGCTCTGCACCCAGCCGGAGTTGTGCACGCCGGGCGTCGGCGCGCGCTGTCGGCCCGCCCGGGGCGCCGGGTCCCAGCACGAGTCGAAGAACACGAACAGCGGTTTGATGCGGTGGCGCGCGGCGATGTCGACGAACTGCGCGAGCCGCGCCTGGAAGCCCCGCTGGTCCTGGGCCCACAGCTGATCGTGCAGGAACACCCGCGCGGTGTTGTGCCCGTAGAACCTGGCCCAGCCGAGCTCGGTGTCGATCCGCCGCGGGTCGTAGGTGTCGGCCTGGAACATCTCGAGCTGGTTGATGGCGTTGGAGGTGATGAAGTTCGACCCGACGAGGAAGCCCTGCGCCTGGTACCAGCGGTTGGCCCGGTCGGCGGGCCAGCGGCCCGGCTCCTCCGCGGAGGCGCGGGGGGCTCGCGCCAGCGCGGTACCTGCTGCCAGCAGAAGTGGCAGCTTGAGGGCCATTCTTCGGTGCACGATGTGACGATAAATTTTCCCGGCGATTTCCCCGGGATTTGCTCAGCGCGTCGCGCCGGCTTGAGGTGGGAATTGTTATCGCCCCGTCACCCGGAGCCGTCCGTGGGGCCGGGCAAACCTACCTAAAGAAAGTTTTGTAGACACGAACAGTTGCCTATTGCTACTATCGCCCCACGACATCATCCGGTGTGTTGAGGAGTAGTCCCGTGCAGGCACTGTCATTCGATCCGGCCGCCGCGAACATCGGGTCCGACGTCGTCCGCGGTGCGACGCAGGGGCTGCAGGCCGGTATGGCCGCGGCCCCGTCGACCACGGCCGTGGTGCCCGCCGGGGCCGACGAGGTGTCGGCACAGGCCGCCGTCGCGTTCGCCGCGGAGGCCACCGCCTTTCTGGCGCTGCACACCGCCGCGCAACAAGAGCTGGCCCGCACGGGCACCGCGATCGTCGACATCGCCCGCATGTACACGGAGGTCGACGCTGCCGCGGCCGGCAGCGTGCTCGGCACCCGCCTGCTGACCGCCTACCGGATGGCGGGATAGCGACCGGCCCGGGCCCGGAGAAATTTGCCGGACGGGGACGGCAAAGTTACTTCAAACTTCACCCGACCGAGCGCGATACTGAATCCGTGCGCGAGCGAAACGTGTTAGGCGGTCCACTGGAACCGTGCGGCACGGAGCCACTGACCGGGTACTACCGCGACGGCTGTTGCTCGACGGGGCCCGAGGACCTCGGCCGGCACACGATCTGCGCGGTCATGACGGCCGAATTCCTGGAGCACCAGCGTTCCATCGGCAACGACTTGCTGACACCGGTTCCCGAATACCGGTTCCCCGGACTGCTGCCCGGTGACCGTTGGTGTGTCACGGCGCTGAATTGGCTTCGGGCGCATCAGGATGGCTGCGCCGCGCCGGTGGTGTTGGCCTCCACGCACGAGCGCACCCTCGAGGTGGTGCCGCTGGAGGCGTTGCAGGAACACAAGGTCGACGTGCCCGACGACTTGGCGAACCTGTAGGGAACCACACCGGATCGACGTCTAGCGTCTGTGTCATATTTGCCGTCGACGACACGTCGAAAAGAGGATCCGGTGAGCTCTGCCGTTGACGATATCGACTTCGACGATCTGACCGCGCCCAAGCTGACCGACGTCCAACGCCAGATCCTGGAGTTCACCGAGGCCAGAGTCGTCGAGTTCGACATCGACCGGATGCTCGCGGAGGCGGTCGAGCAGGCCGGGCTGACGACAGTGGCCGATCTCGACGACGTCGACGGCTTCGGCGATCGACTCGAGGCGCACATAGCGGCCATCGAAGGCGACGAGGGCCTGCGTCAGCTCACGCGCTCATCACTGCGGCAACGCGTCGTGCGATTGCTGCGCAACCGGTTGTCGCTGACCGATCTCCTCACGCGGTATCCGGAAATCGAAGCCATCCCGATCGAGAACCCGTTCATCGTCGTCGGCATGCCGCGATCGGGCACCACTCATCTGGTGAATCTCATTGCCGCCGACCCTCGTCGGCGGGCGCTGCCGTACTGGGAGAGCCAGGAACCCTTTCCCGCTCGCGGCCAGGGCCCCGACATCTCCGGGGTGGATCCGCGCTACGCGCGGGCCAAGTCCGAGCACGACGCGCTCATGGCCAGCGCCCCGGTGGTGGCGGCCATGCACGACCGATTCCCCGAGGCGATCGAGGAGGAGGTGGAACTGCTCGACCTCGATATGGCCGCTTATGTCCTGGAATGGCATGCGCGCGTACCGGATTGGCGCGACTACTACCTGAACCTGGACCAGACCCGGCACTACGCATACCTGCGGAAAGTCCTCCAGGCGTTGACTTTCCTGCGCGGCCCGCGGACCTGGGTCCTGAAAAGCCCGCAGCACTGCGAGCAGCTCGGTCCGCTCCTGGCGACGTTTCCCGACGCGACAGTGGCTTTCACGCACCGGGATCCCGTCGCGGTGATCCAGTCGGCGGTCACCATGATGGCCTACTCCGATCGGCTGCGCCGAACGAGCATCGATCCGGACTGGCTGCTCGACTACTGGACCGACCGCGTGCACCGGCTGCTGAGCGCGTGCGTGCGCGACCGCGACCTGGTGCCGGTCGAACGCAGCGTCGACATCAGCTTCCATCAGCTGAACGCCGGCGAAATGCCGGTGCTCGAGCGGCTTTACCAATGCGGCGGCGTCGAACTGACACCGAAGGTGCGGGAGCGGTTCCAGAAGTACCTGGAGGGCAATCCGCGGGGCAAACATGGTCGCATCCGCTACGACCTGCATCGGCACTTCGGCATCACGGCCGACGAGCTGCGCCGACGATTCGACTTCTACTTCGACAAGTTCGACGTCCAGGCCGAGACGTAGCCCGAAGGGAACGAGAACGATGAGCTTCGAACCGGTCTACCGCAGCAGGCCCGGGGCCGACGCCATGCGGCCCGCGGCCGCCGACCGGGCCGAGGAGATCGCGCCCGGGCTGTGGTGTTCACCGGGGCTCTCGAACGCCTATCTGCTCACCACGCGCGAGGGCCGGGTGATCGTCAACACCGGCATGGGGTTCGAGGGCCCGGTGCATCGCGCGAACTTCGACGCCGTCGACCCCTCGCCGGTGCGCTACGTCATCTTCACCCAGGGCCACGTCGACCACGTCGGCGGCCTGGACAGCGTGCGCGACCCCGGCACGACCGTGGTCGCGCAGGCGAACTGGACGTTGTGGCGCGACGACAACGAGCGCCTCATCCCGTACCGCGCCAGCCGCAGCGCCTTCGCGTTCAAGGACACCCTGGCCGCCGGCATCCAAGCCGTTCAGCGGCGCCTCGGTAGCACCCGGTTGGCCGGCCAGAGCATTCCCGTCGTGGACCTCGACTTCGAAGACACGCTGACCCTGCAGCTCGGGGGCCGGCGGATGGAGCTGATCTCGGTGCCCGGCGGCGAAACCACCGATTCGCTGGTGGTGTGGCTGACGGATGAGCGGATCTGCTTGTGCGGGAACACCTTCGGCCCGCTGTTCGGGCACATTCCCAACCTGGTCACCATGCGCGGCGACCGGTACCGCGACGCCCTGACCGCGATCGCGTCGGTGGAGCGAGTGCGCGACCTGAGGCCCGAACTCCTCGTGACCGGCCATTTCGAACCGATCGCGGGCGCCAAGCGCATCCACGCCGAACTGAGCCGGCTGTGCGACGCCATCCGCTACGTCCACGACCAGACCGTCGAGGGAATGAACGCCGGCAAGGACGTCCGGACCCTGATGCGCGAGATCACGTTGCCCGCGGAATGCGAAGTGGGGCAAGGCTATGGAAAGGTGGCCTGGGACGTGCGGGCCGTCTGGGAGACCTACTCCGGCTGGTTTCACCACGGGTCGACCACCGAACTCTATCCGGTCGAGTTCGATGCCGTGGCCGCCGACGTTGTCGAACTGGCCGGGGCCGACGCTCTATTGGTTCGGGCCCGGGAACACCTTGCCGCCGGCCGCCCGCTGCACGCCATCCACCTGGCCGAGCTTGTCCCGCCAGACGACGCCGGGGCACGGTCCGTGCTGCGGGACGCCCATGAAAAACTGCTGGCCGGGAGCTCCAACTTCTGGGAAAGTGCCTGGCTCAGAAACCAGATAGCGAGGAACGCATGACGGCGCGCGTCAGCTTCGACTTCACGGGCACCACGGCGCTGATCACCGGCGGCACCAGCGGAATCGGGCACGCGACCGCCGTCTTGTTCCGCGACGCCGGGGCGCGCGTCGCCGTCACCGGGACCAAGCCGGCGCCGGACGACTACGAGACCGACCTGTCCGGCATGGACTATCACCGGCTGCAGATCAGCGACCCGGAGTCGATCGACGCGCTGGCGCAGAAGTTCACCCGCCTCGACGTGCTGGTCAACAACGCCGGCGCCAATTTCCCCCGCGGCCTGGACGAATCGAAGCCGGACGGGTTCGAGGCGTCGGTCGCGCTGAACCTCACCGGACCCTATCGGCTGACCGTCGGGCTCTATCGCGCCCTGAAGGCGTCGACCGCGGCCGGCGGTGCCAGCGTGGTGAACCTCGCGTCGATGTCCGCGCTCCGGGCCGTGCCGTTGGTGCCCGGCTACGGCGCGGCGAAGGCCGGGATCGTCTGCATTACCAGGAACCTCGCGGTCAAGTGGGCCGGAAAGGGAATCCGGGTGAACGCGGTGGCGCCAGGCGCCATCGATACCCCGATGACCGCGCCAATGCACGGCTCGGCCGAGTTGGTGGAGACCGAGTTGGTGCATATCCCGTTGCGCCGCTTCGGGTCCGTGGGGGAGATCGCCCCCACCATCGCCTTCTTGTGCACCGAGCAAAGTAGCTATACCAGCGGCGCGGTGTTCGTTGTCGACGCCGCGTCGGACTGCGTCTGAGACACGAGGAGAACATGGCAATCGCGCTGCGACCCGAGGACTTCTACCACACCGGCATCGTCGTGCCCGACCTCGATGCGGCCATGGCCCGGCTGAGCGCGCTGGGCGGCTACCGGTGGATCACCCCGATGAGCTACACCCTGCCGTTCCGCACCGCGACCGGCGTCCGCGAACTGACCTCCACGATCGTCTACTCGTTGCAGAGCCCGCACGTCGAACTCGTCCAGGAGGTGCCCGGGACTCCGTGGACCGCCGCGCCCGGCAACGCGGTCCATCACATCGGCTACTTCAGCGACGACCTGGCCACGAGCGGACAGGTTCTGCAGGACAACGGCTTCACCCTCGAGATGACAGCCGACGTGGCCGGCTCCCACCTCGGCCTGTTCGCCTACTACACGGACGCTTTCGGCACGCGCATCGAGATCGTCGACCGCGCGCTGTTTCCCGACTTCCCGGCGTTTCTGCGGTCGATGGCGGGCCCGGGGGAGGCGTGACGTGTTGCTGACGGTGTTGCGCTTCAACTTCGCGTCCCCGCAGGGCGAAGCGCGCACGCAGAGCGCGTTGTTGTCGGCCGCCCTCGAGTTGGCGCAGTGGGGTGAGTCGCGCGGCATCACCTCGGTCAGCGTCGACGAGCACCACGCGACCGGACACGGCTGGAGTTGCAACCCCATCATGGCGTCGGCGATGTTCCTGGCGCGGACTTCGAGGCTGATCGCCAGCGTCGACTGTGCCCTGGGCCCGCTCTGGAATCCGGTACGCCTCGCCGAGGACATCGCGTTGGTCGACAACATGAGCCGGGGCCGGCTGCACACCACGCTCGGCCTGGGTTACCGCGCGATCGAATACGAGGCTTTGGGAACCGAGTTCACGCAGCGCGGTGCGCTGATGGACGGACTGCTCGAGCGCATGCTCTCGGTGTGGTCCGGGGCCGACGCGGGAATCTGTGCCGGCACCTGGACGCGGCCGCATCCACCGCTTTATGTCGGGGGCGGCGCGCGGGCCACGGCGCGGCGAGCGGCGCGATTCCGGTTGCCGCTCAGCCTGGCCGACCACCTGCCCGACATCGCCGCCTTCTACCGCGAGTTGTGTGCCGACGCGGGCATGACGCCGCTCATCCTCATGCCGGGGCCGGTCAACCGCGGGATGATCTTCCTGCACGAGGACCCCGACCGGGCCTGGGCGGAGCTGGGCGACCACATCCTTTGGGAGGCCGTCACTTACGGCGGATGGTCAACCGACCAGCGGTCCCTCATGCATTTGCCCGGCGTGCAAACGCTGGACCAGGTCAAGGCGTCGGGACGGTACCGGTTCCTGACCCCCGATGAGCTGATCGCCGAGGTGCGCGACGCCGACAACTACGGGCCGCTCGTGATGCATCCGCTGGTCGGCGGCATGCCCGTCGACGAAGCGTGGAAGTCGGTCCAGTTGCTCACCGACAAGGTGCTGCCCGCGCTCAGCTAATTGCGCCGAAGTTCCGATTGCGCATGCGAACAAGGGGTATGCGGCCCACCATGAGAACTGAAGCGAGAAGAGCCCTGGGGGTCCTCGGCGGCTGAGCCGCGCCCGGTCAACCCGTAACGGGGCCACGATGACGAATCCGGCCCCGCCGCACCATTCCGCGCCGGCGAGCAGCCCCTCGCGCGCGCCCGACAGCGGCGACCTGAGGTTGAATGGGGGGCATGGCGAACCCCGCGTCCCAGGTGGCGATCCTCGATGACTACGCGGGCGTGGCACTGCGGCTTGCCGACTGGTCGCCGGTGCAAACCCGTTCCCGCGTGACGGTTTTCGACCGCCACCTGTCCGAGGAAGAGGCGGCGGAGGCGCTGCGGCCCTTCGACGTCATCTGTACCCTGCGCGAGCGGATGGCGCTGCCGCGGACGCTGCTCGAGCGGTTGCCGAAACTCAAGCTGATCACCATCGTCGGCACCAGCCTGCCCAACCTGGACCTGGCCGCGGCCACCGAGCGGGGGATCCTGGTCGCCAACACCGATTTCGCCCACCCGCGGTTCCGCTCGGTCCAGGACGCCACGCCCGAGTTCGCCTGGGGACTGCTGATCGCCACGGTGCGCAACCTGGCCGAAGAGCACCGCCGCATGCGAGACGGCGGCTGGCAGGTGACGACGGGTCTCACGCTGTCCGGCAAGACGCTCGGGCTGCTCGGCCTCGGCCGGGTGGGCACGCGGATGGCCGGATACGCGAAAGCCTTTGGCATGGAGGTCATCGCGTGGAGCCAGAACCTCACCGCGGACGCCGCCGCGGCGGTGGGCGCGCGCCGGGTCGACAAGGCGGCGCTGTTCGAGGAGGCCGACGTGGTGTCCATCCATGTGGTGCTCTCCGAGCGCACGCGCGGCCTGGTCGGCGAGCCCGAGCTGGCCCTGATGAAGCCGCAAGCGTACCTGATCAACACGTCGCGAGGGCCGATCGTGGACGAGGCCGCGATGATCGCCGCCCTCACGGCGCGCCGCATCGCCGGCGCCGGACTCGACGTCTACGACATCGAACCGCTGCCGACGGATCACCCGTTGCGGGTGCTCCCGAACGTCACCCTGTCGCCCCACCTGGGGTACGTCACCCGCGAAATGCTCGGTGCCTTCTACTCCGACACCGTTGAGTCGGTGGTCGCCTGGCTGGACGGGGCCCCCATTCGGATCGCCAACCCCGAGGCGTCGCGGGGGTGATCAGCCGCGCTTGCGTCTCCAGTGCGGACTCTTGACCGCTTCCAGCGCCTCGGTGACGTAGCGGTCCAATGGCCACGCGCGACCGGGCCGGCGGACCCATTGCTGGAAGCCGAAATCGGCCGCGGCGAAGGCGAGTTGGACCAGCAGGCCGGGACGGATGTCGGCGTCGGGGTTCACGCCCATGCGCCCCGCGATCAGCTTGGCCGCCCGCTCCTTGTCCGCGGGCGTGTGGACCGTGACCTTGCCCAGCAGACCGGGCGCCACCAGCAGCGCTTCTCGCCACTCGTCGGTGTCGGCCTGCTCGAATGACCGGGTCCGCGTGACGATGGCGTTGATCAACGCGACGTCCGGGGACTCGTTCGCGGGCCGCTGCTCGAGCAGGTTGACGATCGCGGCGCCGCCATGGCGAACGGGGGCGAGCAGCAGGTCTTCCTTCGTCGGCACGTGCCGGAAGAAGGTGCGCGCCGAAACACCCGCGGCGGCGGCGATCTCTTCCGTGGTGACGGCGTCGTACCCCCGCTCGACGAACAGCCGGAACGCCGCGCGCCTGATGTCGGCCCGGATCTGCGCGCGCTGCCGATCGCGCAGCGACTCGGGTCTGTCGGGCGAGCTCACCGGAAGCAGCCGATCCCGCCGTCGACGTGAATGGTCTGTCCGGTGATGAACGTCGAGTCGGTGCCCAGCAGGAACGCCACCAACGCGCCCACGTCGGTGCGGACATCGCCGATGCGCTTCATCGGTACGCGTCCGACGGCCTTCTCGTACTCCCTGGGCGCGAACGACTTCCAGAACTTGACGCCATCGGATTCGGCGAATGGGCAGATGACGTTGACGCGGATGTTGTCTCGCCCCCACTCCAGGGCGGCGACCTTCGACAGGCCCCGGATGGCCTCCTTGGCGGCGGCGTAGCCACCCCACTTCGGCTCACCGCCGGTGCCCGTGCCCGAGCCGAGGTTGACGATCGACCCGCCGCCCGCTTCGACCATGACGGGGTGTACGGCTTGCATGAGCAGGAAGGTCGCACGTGGGCCGACGTCGTGGCCGAGCGCGAAGTCTTCGGTGGTGATGTCGACGAATGCCTTGGGCTCGTTGGTGGCGATCGCGTTGTTGACCAGGCCGTGGACCATACCGAAGGCGTCGACGGCGGCCGTCACGATACGCGGTGCGCTGGCCGGGTCACGCAGGTCGGCGGTCAGCTTCTCGACGCGGCCCAGCGCCGACAGCTCCTCGGTCGTCGTGCCCAGCAGTTCGTCCTGGATGTCGACCAGCAGCACCGATGCGCCGCGCTCCAGCAGTGCGGCGGCGGTGCCCTTGCCCACACCCTGGGCGGCGCCGGTGACGATCGCGACGTGGCCGCGCATCGATTCGGGGTGCGAGTAGCTCATGTCGCGGGCCCCATTTGTAGCGGCACCCCGCGGTGCATCTCGTATGTGCTGCGCGCGCCGCCGGGAAGTTCGATGAACTCGATCGTGGTCCCGTCCGGGTCCTTGACGAAAAACATTCGCACGCCGCCGATCTCGAAGGGCTCCTGGTCGGGGGAGTGTCCGGCCGCGGTCACACGGCGGTGGGTGGCGTCGAGGTCGGTCACCGACAGGGCGACGTTGTGGATCCCGGTGACGCCGCGGAGTGCCGGCCGGTGCTCTGGAGTGTTCGTGCCCAGCGACAGCAGTTCGACCATCAACCCGCCGAGCAATCCGCCCACCACCCGGCCTTCCTGCTTGCGGGAGGCGTGCAGCGCGGCGTCGAAAGGCTCACCGGAGATCAGGGTTTCGAAGACGACCTCCATGCCGAGCAGGTCGCGGTAGAACGCCAGGGCGCGGTCCATGTCGGAGACCCCGACGACGAGGTGGCAGAACGAGACGTCGCCGAGGACGCCGGTCATGACGCCGCGAGGCCTAGAGCGGGGCGGCCCGCGAACAGGGGCAGGTCGAGATAGGTCTTGATCCCGGGTTCGGCCGCGCAGACGTCGGGGATGGCGTTGACGCAGTGGTTGGCCGTGGCCACCACGCCGGGATTCTTCACCAGCCCTTCGGCGATCGTCTCGGGTTGCAGGCCCTTGAAGGTGAGGCTCACGGTGGGATCGCCGGTGATCTCGACCTCGAACCGTTCGCCACGTCCGCCGAAATCCCAGGCCGGGTCCAGGTTTTCCTCGCCCATCAGCCAGTTGACCGCCGCCGTGATGACCGGTTCGCCGTCCACCAGGGCCTGCCAGCGGAACCGGCGAGCGGCCACGGCACCCGTCGTGATCGGAAACGGGGCGTAGTCGATGTCGGAGGTCGCGACCGCGACGTCCTGGATGGTCCTGATGTTTGGGTCGATGCGAAAACCCATGTGGTCGGCGATCATTCGAACCGACTGCTTGAAGCCCCCGTCCAGCAGGCCGGCCATGGGCCCCTGCATGGCTTCCTCGGGGGTACCGCCGAATCCCATGATGTGGCGCACGACGTCGGGGGCGTTGTAGGTGCGGATGTCGGAGAATTCCTCGGCGCGGACATGGGTGACGGCCGACGAGAGCGAGGACAGCATCAGCGGGAACCGCTCCGTGATGCCGCCGGGGTGGATCCCCGAACCGTGCAGGGTCACCCCGCCTTCGATCGCGGCGTCGGCGACGGCCCGGTGCCGCGGGTTGGTGGGGTCGGGGTATACCCAGCCGACCGGCGTGACGACGTTCTTGCCGGATCGCAGGATCGCGATCACCTCGTCGTCGTTGGGCACCAACGGGCTGTAGACGACGCAGTCGGCGTCCAGCGCCAGGATCTGCTCAGCGCTGGACGTGGCAGTGACACCGAGGTCGCCGGTTCCCAGGATCCGACCGACGTCGACCCCGTTCTTGTCCGCCGAGTGCACCCAGCAGCCGGTCAGCTCCAACTGCGGATGATTGAGCACGCACGCGATGGCCGCCTTGCCGACGCCCCCGGTCGCCCATTGGATGACGCGGAGCTTGGACGGACTGCTCATCTGGGTGACCTCCGAATCGCATGCCTTTACACGTCGATGACCGGAATGGCACAGTATGACCCGCTGACAGTGACTGTCAACATCGGCCCGGCGTAGGAAGGCCCGTCATGAATGCCCTGGACGGCAAAGTCGCGATCGTGACGGGAACCAGCCGCGGTGTGGGCGTCGGCATCGCCCACGAGCTGCTCCGGGCCGGCGCCACCGTCGTCGGCTGTTCACGTTCGCCGCTGGACGCCATCCCCGATGTCGAACCCGAGTGGGCGGGGCGGGCCTCACAAAAGGTCTGCGACCAAGGGGACTACCGCGCGATCGACTCGTTCGTCGCCGACGTCGTCGCCGAGCACGGCCGCATCGACATCCTGGTCAACAATGCCGGCGGGACGGTTCCGGCGCCACACGCGGAGAGCATTCCCGCACTGGTGCAACGCATTCAGGGTGCGCCGCCGAGCGACGACGAGTATGAGCGCACGGCTCTCTTTCACGCGTTCGCGGTGCAGATGAACCTGATCAGCCCCCTTTGGTTCGCGATCCGCGCGTACCGGCAGATGCGCACCCAGGACGGGGTCGGTTGCATCATCAACATCTCCAGCGGGGCCGGGCATCCGGCGGGGTCGCCGACGTTGGTCTCCTACGGCGCCGCCAAGAGCGGGCTCAACCATCTCACCCGATCGCTGGCCGAGGAGTGGGGACCCAAGGTCCGGGTCAACTGCATCGCCCTGGGGCCGACCATGACCGAGAACTTTCGGTCGTTCGTGCTCCCGAAAGACGACCCCACCGGCGCAAAGTATTTCGCGGCTGTCCCGCTGCATCGGGCGGGCGAACCGGCGGAGGTGGGCCGGGTCTGCGTATTCCTCGCCGGCGGGGAGGCCGACTTCGTCAACGGCACCACCATCGAGCATGACGGCGGCATGTTGCCCGGCGTCCTGTACGAAGCGGGCCTGAAGACCATCACCGATCTGCTGTAATCGTCTTTCATGAGCCACTCCCTGGAGCCCACTCCCGAACAGTTCGCGGCCCTGGCCACCCGGCCCGCCGACGAGCCGGTGGTGATGGTCAACCTGTTGAAGTTCAAGACCCCGGGCGGACGGGAGTCCTACCAGCGCTACGCCCTGGAGGTCGCGCCACACCTGCGGCGGGTGGGTGCCACCGTCCGTTACGCGGGAACCGCACCGGCCTTTGTGATCGGTGACGATGAAAAGCCTTGGTGGGATGCCATTCTGGTCGTCGAGTATCCGTCACCGCAGGCATTCATGGATATGGTGAGCACTCCTGAGTACGCCGAGGTTCACCAACACCGCGCCGCCGGCCTGGAGCGCGGTGACCTGATCGCCACGTCGGTATGGTCAGTCGCGGGCGACTGAGACTCAGAGCTTGTAACCGATTGCGCGCAGCAGATCGTGGCGCTCGGCCACCTCACGATCGCCTTCCACCGCGACGGGCGTCTGCCCGTCGATGACGCCAATGATGCCGCGACCGCGCGGAGAAACAGCAACCAGGACATCAACCGGGTTGGCAGTGGCGCAGTAGATCCCGCAGACTTCGGGCACCGACTTCACGGGATTGAGGACGTTGACCGGAAAGCCCTCACGCAAGAAGATCACGAAGCTATGCCCGGCCGCGATGGCCAGCGCCGCGCGCGTCGCCAAGTCGACCAAATCGGCGTCGTTGCCGCTGCGGCGAACCAACCGCGGCCCCGACGCCTCGCAGAAGGCCACTCCGAACCGCAGCGACGGGCTGACTCCGGCCAGGGCCTCGTGCAGGTCTTCGACGGTTTTGACGAAATGTGCCTGGCCGATGATTACGTTGACATCCTCGGGCTTGTCAACGGCCACCACATCCCACGTCAGCGATGTTGTCGTCACCAGCCCATGCTGCCACCGGCTACGGCCGCCCGAAAGACTTCTTTGCCGCCTCTTTGCCAATCGAACCAACTGAGGACCAATGACTTGTGTGCTGGGTTCAAAAAACCCGTCCTAACGCCGCCGGTAGCCGATAGCGTCTCTCATCGACGGCCCGTTTCAGTAGGGGAAAGAGCGATGAACGCCTTGCTCGATCTCATCGAGGAAAGACACCACGTGCGCGTGCCGTTTGATCGGGCCACACAGTGGAGTTTCCGCCCGAGGGTGCGCCGCGGGACCGCAGAACTTGCCCACCGCAACCATTTCGGTAACAAAACCATCGGCTCAGGAGTGCAGCGATGACCGTCTTGATGACCGGGTTTCCCGGCTTTCTCGGTAGCGCGTTGCTGCCGGGCATCCTCAGGCGCACCGGCGAGTCGGCCATCTGTCTAGTGCAACCGAAGTTCGGCACGCTGGCACGGCGACGCGTGGACGAACTGAGCTCCGCGGAACCGTTTCTCGACGGGCGGATCCGGCTAGTCGAAGGCGACATCACCCAACCCGGTCTCGGCGTTGCACCAGATACCTTCGCCGAGGTCACCGAGGCGTGGCACCTGGCCGCCGTGTACGACTTGGCGGTGCCGCGCGACGTGGCGGTCCGGGTCAACGTCGACGGCACCCGAAACGTCCTGGATGCGCTCGGACGCTGTCGGAGCCTGACGCGCCTGCACCACTTCAGCACCTGCTACGTCAGCGGCCGCTATGCCGGCCCGTTCAGCGAGGATGACCTCGAAGTCGGTGCGCCGTTCAACAACTACTACGAAGAGACCAAGCACCTCGCCGAGGCGGAGGTGCGCTGGCATATGGCCGCGGGCATGCCCGCCACGATCTATCGCCCCTCGATTGTCGTCGGCGACAGCCGTACCGGGCAGACACAAAAATTCGACGGCCCCTACTTCGTCATGCAGTGGTTGCTGCGACAGCCTCGCTACGCGATCTTCCCGATGGTGGGTGATCCCATGAAGACGCGCGTCAACGTGGTCCCGCGCGACTTCGTCGTCGACGCGGTCGGATATCTGAGCGGCCTTTCGGTTTCGGAGGGGCGCACCTATCAGCTGGCGGATCCGCGTCCCCTCACGGTCGATGAGATGGCGGATACGCTGGCCCAGGCGACGGGTCGCGAACTGCTCAAGATCCGGCTGCCCCTGAAATTGACGAAAGCTGCACTGGCGCACGTTCCGGGGCTCTACCGCCTGATGCGGATCCCTCCCGAGGCGGTCGATTACTTCGCCCAGCCCACCTTCTACTTGACCGATCATTGTCGGGCCGATCTCGCCGGCAGTGGTATCGAGCCGCCCGCGTTCCGCAGCTATGTCGATCGACTCGTGGATTTCATGCGCAGCCATCCTGACATCGGCTCGGCGGCGATGTTCTGAAGTGCGCCGTCGCCCGGCGCCAGTCGGGGTCTAATGGGTGGATGGAACTGATGATGCCCACCGACGCGATATTTCTGCTGGGAGAGTCGCGGGAACACCCCATGCACGTCGGTGGCTTGCAGTTGTTCGAGATGCCGGACGGCGCCGGTCCCGGCTTCGTCCGGGACCTCTATGACCGGTTGATCGCGCAGCAGGATTTTCAGCCCACCTTCCGCAAGCATCCGGCGACGTTCGTCGGCGGAATCGCAAACCTGGGCTGGTCCTACGACAACGACGTCGACGTCGACTACCACGTCCGGCGCTCGGCGGTGCCGTCACCCGGTCGGATCCGTGAATTGCTGGAGCTGACGTCGCGCTGGCACAGCAGCCTGCTGGACCGTCACCGCCCCCTGTGGGAGACGCACATCATCGAGGGCCTCAAGGATGGCCGGTTCGCCATCTACACCAAGGTTCACCATGCACTGATCGACGGCGTCTCCGCGCAGAAACTGATGCAGCGCGCGTTGTCGACAGACCCCGAGGACGCCGAGATGCGCGCGCCGTGGAGCCTGCCCAAGAGTAAACGCAAGAGCAGCCCGGTGAGCCCGTTGCGTTCGGCGCTGCGTGCGGCGGGATCGCTTGCGGCACTTGCCCCGTCGACGGTCTCGCTGGCCCGGGCGGCGTTGCTCGAGCAGCAGCTGACGTTGCCCTTCGGAGCCCCGCGCACCATGCTGAACGTCAAGATCGGCGGCGCGCGCCGCTGCGCCGCGCAGTCATGGTCGCTGGACCGCATCAAAGGCGTCAAGAAGGCCGCCGGGGTCACCGTCAACGACGTCGTGCTGGCGATGTGTTCGGGCGCCCTGCGCTACTACCTGCTCGAGCAGAACGCGCTGCCGGACACCCCGCTGATCGCGATGGTCCCGGTGAGCCTGCGCACCGAGGACGAGGCCGACGCCGGGGGCAACCTCGTCGGCGCCATCCTGTGCAATCTCGCCACCGCTACCGACGATCCCGCGCAGCGACTGCAGACCATCAGCGATTCGATGCGCCGGAACAAGACGGTGTTCTCGCAGTTGCCCCGCTTCCAGGCGCTGGCGCTGTCCGCGGCCAACACGTCGGCGCTGGCTCTGGCGGCCGTCCCGGGCTGGGTGGCCTCCACGTCGCCGCCGTTCAACATCATCATCTCGAACGTGCCCGGGCCCACCCAGCCGATCTACTACGGGGGCGCCCGCCTCGACGGCAACTACCCGATGTCCATCGCGCTGGACGGCCAGGCGCTGAACATCACCCTCGCCAACAACGCCGGCAATCTCGATTTCGGCCTCGTGGGATGCCGGCGGAGCGTGCCGCACCTGCAGCGCCTGCTGGCGCACCTGGAGTCGTCGCTAAAGGACCTGGAACGTTCGGTCGGGTCCTGAGCGGATGCCGAGGCTCAGTGCGGGTGTGCTGTTGTATCGGACCCGCGGCGGCGTAGTCGAGGTCTTGATCGCGCATCCGGGCGGCCCGTTCTGGGCGCGAAAAGACAACGGGGCCTGGTCGATTCCCAAAGGTGAGTACGCCGACGGGGAGGATCCGTGGGTGGCCGCGCAACGCGAGTTCTTCGAAGAGCTGGGGCTTTCGGTGCCGGTCGGAACCCGCCTGGACCTCGGACAACTCAAGCAGTCCGGCGGCAAGGTGGTCACCGCCTTCGCCGTGAGTGGTGACCTCGACGTGACCGACGCGCGCAGCAACACCTTCGAATTGGAGTGGCCGAAGGGGTCGGGAACGGTGCGGGAGTTCCCGGAGGTCGACCGGGTGGGCTGGTTTTCAGTGGCGCAGGCGCGCGTCAAGCTGCTGAAGGGCCAGCTCGGGTTTCTTGACCGACTGATGGCGCATACGGATTTGACGGGATTACCCGAAGGGACCTGATACGCAGGCATCTCGGCCGGAAGCGGACGACGGGCAGAATGGCCGCATGACGACCGCGCCGACCGACTCCCAGGGCTTGTTGTTGCAGCTGCTGGACCCGGTCAACCGGCCCGACCCCTATCGGCTTTGCGCACAGTTTCGCGATGGCGGAGCCTTGAAGCTGCCCGAGGCCAACCTGGCCGTGTTCTTGAGTTACCGAGACTGCGACGAAGTGTTGCGGCACCCGTCGTCGAGCAGCGACAACGTCAACTCGACGGTCGCGAAGCGCCAAGGCGAGGCCGGGACGGCACCACGCAGGCAGGGGCCGCCGGGTTTCCTGTTTCTCGATCCGCCCGACCACACCCGCCTGCGCAGGCTGGTGAGCAAGGCGTTTGCGCCGAAGGTGGTGAGCGCGCTGGAGCCCGACATTCGTGCGCTGGTCGACGGGATGCTCGATCGGGTCGCCGAGAGGGGCCACTTCGAGGTCGTCGAGGATTTCGCCTACCCGCTGCCGGTCGCGGTGATCTGCCGGTTGCTCGGTGTGGCGCTCGACGACGAGCCGCAGTTCAGCCGGGCGTCGGCGTTGTTGGCTCAGGCGCTGGACCCGTTTTCGACGATCACCGGCGTGCCACCGGACATCGCGCACCAACGACAACAAGCCGGGGCCTGGCTGCGCGAATACTTCCACGGGCTGATCGACCGCCGCCGTTCACAACCTGGAGACGACCTGCTGTCGGGGCTGATCGCGGTGGAGGAGTCCGGCGATCAACTCACCGAGGAGGAGATCGTCTCCACCTGCAACCTGCTCCTGATCGCCGGACACGAGACCACGGTGAACCTCATCGGGAATGCGATGCTGGCAATGCTGCGCAATCCCGGGCAGTGGGCTGCCCTGGGTGCCGACCCCGGTCGAGCGCCGGCGATCGTGGAAGAGACGCTGCGCTACGACCCGCCCGTGCAGTTGGTCGGCCGAATCGCTCTCGCGGACATGGTGATTGGTGGGGTCGAGGTGCCGGCGGGCGACGTGATGATGCTCCTGCTCGCCGCAGCCCATCGTGATCCCGCGGAATTCGATCGGCCCGATGTGTTCGATCCGGACCGGAAGGGGTTGCGGCACTTGGGCTTTGGCCGGGGAGCCCACTACTGCCTGGGCGCGCCGCTGGCCCGGCTGGAGGCCGGCGTGGCGCTGTCGGCGGTGACGGCGCGCTTCCCGGGCGCACGGCTGGACGGTGAGCCGCAATACAAGGCCAACGTCACGCTGCGGGGGCTGTCGCGCCTGCAACTCGCGGTTTAGGTCGGCCGCGGTATAGCTCAGCCGCGCTCCCACGGCGGGCTTTCGCCCATCTTCTGGTAGTACTTCGCCAGGTGGCTCTTGACCCGATCGACGTCCGTCTTCGGTAGGTCGATGCCGCCGCGCGCGCCGTCCATGATGGCGCCCGCGGCCATCACCCCGCGCGGGACCGCCTGAAGGTCGCCGCCGACGACGTCGGCGATGAGCAGCTTATACGCCGTGAAGTTGTCCTTCTTGCCGTTGTCGTACCAGACGTGGGCGTCGCGGTACTTCCCGTTCGGCTGCTCCTCGGCCCCGGCCCACTTGCGGACCCGCTTCTCGGCGGCGTCACCATCCCACTTGCGGTCGCGATCGGCCAACGGCAGGTCTTGAAACGCTGTCACTGACATGTCGTTCGCGTGCCCGCCCGCTGCGGGCATTAAACGCTCCTGCGCCGCCGGTTATGCACAGTTGGATGTTTGTCCACAGGCTGGCGCTCGAGCGGTGCTCGGCGTCGTCGGTCGGGCCTACTATCGAAAGCATGTTCGAAGCCAGGTTGCCGACCGTCGAGGAGCTGGCGCGCGCCGAGGACGCGGAACTGACGGCCGCCATCGCCGAGTGCGCACGGGTAGAGGCGGCGGCCTCGGCGCGCAGGCTGGCCGCCATCGCGGAGCTGGTGCACCGCCGGGCCGACGGGCCGACCAGCTCCGCCCACTGGTCCTGCGACAACTGGGATGCCGTGGCCGCGGAAGTCGCCGCGGCACAAAACATCAGCCACGCCATGGCTTCGGGGCAGATGTACCTGGCCGCCGCGTTGCGCAATCGGCTGCCCCGGGTCACGGCTCTCTTTGCCGAGGGCACCATCAGCGCCCGCTTGGCGGCGACCATCGTGTGGCACACCGACCTCGTGAAGGACCCGGACACCCTGCAATTGATCGACACCACGCTGGCCGAAGACGCCGCGCGGTTCGGGCCGATGTCGGTCAACAAGACCGCGCAGGCCATCGACGTTGTGGTGGACCAGTACGATCCCGGCGCCCTGCGGCGCACTCGCGCCGCGGCCCGCAGCCGCGACGTCGTCATCGATCAATCCGATGACGAGTCGGGCACCGCCGCCGTGTGGGGTCGGCTCTATGCGCACGACGCGGCCATGTTGGACCGGCGCCTGCTGCAGATGGCCGGGGAGCTGTGCGGAGACGATCCGCGCACCGTCGCCCAGCGCCGTGCCGACGCGTTGGGAGCCTTGGCCGCCGGCTCGGACCGGCTCGCCTGTGGTTGCGGCAACGCGGACTGCCCGGCCGGCGCCGAGGCGGACGGGCGGGCGAGCGGCGTGGTAATCCACGTCGTCGCCGACGCTTCGACGCTGCAGGCCAGCCCGGACCCGCACATGTCGGGCGAGCGGCGTTCGCGGCCCATCACGGCCCGGACGACCTTGGCGGAGGCCCTGGCCCCCGATCCCGAGGCCGACGTCCCCGATCCCCGCCCGCCCGCGCTGATTCCCGGCGGCGGCATGATCTCGCCGGCGCTGGTCGCCGAGCTGATCCGTGGCGGGGCCAAAGTCCAACCAGTGCGCCATCCCGCCAACGCAGAGCCCGAGCCGGGTTACCGCCCGTCGGCCGAGCTGGAGCGGTTCATCCGGTGCCGGGACATGACGTGCCGGTTCCCCGGTTGTGATCGACCCGCCGAGTTCACCGACATCGACCACACGGTGCCCTACCCGCTGGGCCCTACCCACGCGTCCAACCTCAAGTGCTTATGCAGGAAGCACCACCTGCTGAAGACTTTTTGGACGGGTTGGCGCGACCAGCAACGGCCGGACGGCACCGTGGTGTGGACGTCACCGACCGGGCGGACGTACATCACCCGTCCGGGCAGTCGGCTTCTGTTTCCGGTACTGTGCGCCCCGACGGGCGAATTATCCAGTGCCCCAACGAACTATCGTCCCTGCGGCGATCGCGGCGTGATGATGCCCACTCGCCGGCGGACCCGACAAGAAGACCGAGCCCGCCGCATCGATGCCGAACGCGCGCTCAACGCCGCCCACATCGCCGAACGCAACCAGCCGCCGCCCTTCTAGCCCGGTCCGAGTCCGGGCACGATGTCACCGAGGCTGAAGGTGACCGGCTGCTCGAGTTGTTCGTATGTGCACGAGCGCGGGTCGCGGTCGGGCCGCCACCGGTTGAACTGCGCGGTGTGCCGAAAACGCCGGCCTTCCATATGGTCGTAGCGGACCTCGACCACGCGCTCGGGTCGCAGCGGCACGAACGAAAGATCCTTGCCCGCGTTCCAGCGCGAGAACTCGTTCTTGCGCGGCGTTCGTTCGCCGGCCTCGTGGGCGGCCCAGTTCCACGGGTGATCGTCGAAGTCGGTGACCAGCGGCTGGAGTTCGGCGAACAGGCGCCGCCGTTCGGCCATCGGGAAGGCGCCGATGACCCCGACGGACGCCAGTTGTCCGTCGTCCTGGTAGAGCCCGAGCAGCAGCGAGCCGATCGAGTCGCCGCCGGACTTGTGCACGCGGTAGCCGGCGACCACGCAGTCTGCGGTCCGTTCATGCTTGATCTTGAACATGACCCGTTTGTCGGGCTGATAGGTGACGGTCAGCGGTTTGGCGATGACCCCGTCGAGGCCGGCGCCCTCGAACTCGTCGAACCAGCGCCGCGCGAGGTCGATGTCGGTGGTGGCCGGCGTGACATGGATCGACGGGCCGGAGCCCCCCAGCGCCTCGACGAGGGCCGCGCGTCGCTCGCTGAACGGCCGCCGCGTGTAGTCGTCGTCGCCCAGGGCGAGCAAGTCGAACGCGATGAAGGACGCCGGCGTCGTCTCGGCGAGCATCCGCACCCGCGAGTCCGCCGGGTGGATGCGTTGTTGTAGCGCCTCGAAATCCAGGCCTTTGCCGGTAGCGATGACGATCTCCCCGTCGATGACGCAACGCTCCGGCAGCTCCGCCCGGACCGCGGCCACCAGCTCGGGAAAGTAGCGCGTCATGGGCCGTTCGTTGCGGCTGCCCAGCTCCACTTCGTCCCGGTCCCGGAAACAGATGGACCGGAACCCGTCCCATTTGGGTTCGTACGATGCGTCTGGCGGGATTGACCGCACCGATTTGGCCAGCATCGGCGACACCGGGGGCATGACAGGTAAGTCCATAGGCCGATTGTGCTGGAATCGTCGGTATGGCTGCTGCAGAAGAGCTCGATGTCGACGGTATTGCGGTGCGCTTGACCAACCCGGACAAGGTCTACTTCCCCGAGTTGGGCTCCAAAGGCACCAAGCGGAGACTCGTCGAGTACTACCTCGCAGTGGCTGCCGGACCGATGCTCGCGACGCTCCGCGACCGGCCGACCCATCTGCAGCGCTTCCCGGATGGCGTCGACGGCGAGGAGATCTACCAGAAACGCATCCCGCGGCACCATCCCGACTACCTGCAGACCTGCCGGGTGAGGTTTCCCTCCGGACGCACCGCGGACGCGCTCAAGGTCACGCACCCCGCGGCGATCGTCTGGGCGGCCCAGATGGGCACCATCACGCTGCACCCCTGGCAGGTGCGGTGCCCCGACACCGACCATCCCGACGAGTTGCGCATCGACCTGGACCCGCAGCCCGGCGTCGCCTTCGAGCAGGCGCGTACGGTCGCCGTCGACGTGTTGCGGCCGTTACTCGACGAGCTTGGTCTGGTCGGCTACCCGAAGACCTCCGGCGGCCGGGGGATCCACGTCTTCCTGCGGATCGCCACGGACTGGGACTTCATCGCGGTGCGTCGCGCCGGCATCGCGCTGGCCCGCGAAGTGGAGCGCCGCGCGCCCGAGGCCGTCACCACGTCATGGTGGAAAGAGCAGCGCGGCGAGCGCATCTTCATCGACTTCAATCAAAACGCCCGGGACCGCACCATGGCGTCGGCCTACTCGGTGCGGCCCACCCCGATGGCGACGGTGTCGACGCCGCTCACCTGGGACGAGCTGGCCGGCGCGGAACCCGACGACTACACCATCGCCTCCGTTCCCGGCCTGGTGAAGGGCCGCGACGACCCGTGGGCCGCGATGGACGACGCGGCGCAGTCGATCGCGCCCCTACTGGAGATGGCCGACGACGATGAGGAGCGCGGCCTGGGGGACCTGCCGTATCCGCCGAACTACCCGAAAATGCCCGGCGAACCGAAACGCGTTCAGCCCAGCCGGGATACGGACCGGAAGAACGATGGCGGCCGCTGAACCGGCCGGAGATTGTGGTTGCGCCCCAGAAACGACCCCTCGAAGTCACCTGGCGAACCTGACGCTTCTGGGGCAACAACTTTCAGCACAACTCTACTGCTGACCGCCTGCTCTGGCGAGACCATCGGGCAGATTGAAGAGATTTCTGCCGCCGCGACCAGCGGGAGTACCCGGACCGCCGACATCCCGCGTCCCAAGGACGCGACCGAGAACCGAACACCGGCCATCGGGAAGGCTTGAAGCACAAGTCACTTCGACGTATCAGGCCGCCCTGCGGCGGTTGGCCGCCGCTACGGCGAGAGCGCAACGGCGGCCAACCGTACGTGAACTGGTGACCCGATGCAAGCAGTGGATCACGACCGGGCGGGCGTGTGACTGGCCGCCCTTGCGGCCAGTTCTACGGCGTGCAGCTGATTGAGGTGCCGGTGCTGGTGCACGAGATGGTAGGCAGCGTACATCCGGAGCTTGCCAATGCGGTGAAGCCCAGGACCACGCCGAGAACGACTTTGTACTTCAAACGAGACATGAACACTCCGTTCGCCGATGAAGAAATGTTTCGCCCGAGGAGAGTTATAGTACGTGAGTAAAACGCGGAATGATGTGGGATTCAACAAATTTCAGGCGATCTACGTCAATTGTCTGACTGCACGACACCCATTTCCGCGAAACGTCGCAGAGCTGATTCCCTTGTGCCGCAGGGCTGGAGGAGATTCGTCACAGTGACTGACGAGCCGGCATGGCTCGGCGAGCGGACGCTCGAGTCTGCACGGCAATGGCGCGCGCACCTATCTGCGGCAGGACAGCAACCAACACGCCGGGTAATGCCCTGCCGATGCGAAATTGCTTGATTACCAAGCATCGTCACAAATCCAGGCGGCGGCTAGTCGGGTACGCTGACTGGCACGCTTAGGCAACTGCGGTGCCCCTGAGCAGGCCTAAGAGCGGACCATGCCAAGTAAGGCGTGCCAGTAGCGCAACCCCCGACGGCCGCCGGGCAACCTAACTGCAGGTGAGATTAGGGACCCGTGCAGGTTATTCCGGTGGTGGCAGTGCTGCAGTCAATCGTCAGCGGTACCGTGCAGCCGGAGCTTGTCAATGCGGTAGCGGCCAGGATCAGTCCGAGGGCAACCTTGTACTTCATGCGAGACATGAACCACTCCATCCGTTAGCGGAGAGACGTACGCCCGAGGTGAGCAATATTACGTGAGTGCAATGCGGAACACGATGGGATTCACCAAATTTCCGGCGATCGACGTGTCAACACTTTGAAAGCGGGCCGTGGCCCTCGGGTGAACCGCCGCACGCCGTGGGTTAAATCCGCCGCGCTGGGCCGCATTTAGCGCATTTGGCATTCATTCCTCGGCAAACGTCCACGCAGGCAACGGGTCTGGCATGGCCCGGCGTACCATCCAGGCTGGATCTTAAAGATATCCAGCCAATGCCAAACGTGCTCGCTGGAGTTGAGAAACGTACTACAGGTCTTGAAAAGGACACGAACAGCGTATCTCGGTATGCCCCATGGACCGCGCTGGCGCATTCGTCTTGGCTAACCCTCAACAGCTTGAATGCATTTCATGTGAGCGCCGCGGCGCAGCGATTCGGAGTTAGATTCCAAATTCGGTCAACCCGACCGGGAAAAGTAGGCTGTGTCGCTGTGCAGGTCGCAACTCGTGCGTGGTGCGTGGTGTCGGTCTTGGCGCTGTCGGCGGCCGTCGGCGTCACCGCGGCGGCGCAAGCGCCGGCTGAGCCGGTCGCCAGCGGCGCCGGTGACCGGCTGATCGGCTGGGACACTTACCGTCGGCTCGATCTGTTGCCTTATCTGCGCAGCGACGCCCAAGCCTTGCAGGTTTCCAGCTTTGATCGCAGCGGCGGCGATTTCGACCTCTCCACCGGGAATCGCAACGGCACCGGTGGGTGTCTGGCCGACGGCGGTGCCGGTTGCGTCATCGCGGAAGATCGCGGTGCCGGCGAGGTGGATTCGATCTGGCTCACCCGCGACGGCGGCAAGGTGACCAAAATCGGAAACATCCGCGTCGAACTGGACGGGCGCACGGTGGTGGACGCTCCTCTGCAGTCGGTTGTCAACGGCGCACTTGGTGCGCCGTTCGAATGGCCCCTGGTGGCCAACGCGACTCAGTCGCCGGGTGGGGTGTACATCAAGGTGCCGATGCCCTACCGGCAGTCGATGCGCATCAGCGTGGCATCGAATCTCGAGTACTACCACGTCGATTACCGGCAATTCTCGACGACGGGGGGTGTCACGACTTTCTCGCCCTCCGATCCCGCCCTCGACGTGCTCGCCGCGCTCCGCGACGCGGGCACGGCCGATCCGAAGCCGGCCGGCCCCCCTGCCGCTCACGACAAGCGGACAGTTGCGCCTCCCGCCGGCGCAGGGGTGACGATCGCGGAAATGGCTGGGCCAGGCAGCATTTCGGCCATAAAACTGCGACTCCCCGAACCCACGGACCAGCTCCTGAGCGGCCTACGACTGCAGATGGAGTTCGACGGCCGGACCACGGTCGACTCCCCACTCGGGGAATTCTTCGGCGCCGGACTGGGCGTCAACAGCGTGCGATCGCTGATGTTCGCCGCGGTCCCCGATCCTGGCGGATCGTTGTCGTTGTCCGCGTGGTGGCCGATGCCGTTCGCCCACGACACCCGCATCACGCTCGTGAACACCACCGACGACGCGGTAGGCGGAATCGAGAGCGACGTGACGATCGCGCCCGACGCACGGTGGGCGCCGGCGCTGGCCGCCGGCCGCGCCGGCTATTTCACCGCCCGCTCGCATGCCGCGCCAACCATCCAGGGCCAGGATTGGCTCTTCGCCGACGAACGGGGCCACGGGAAATTCGTGGGTGTCAGCCACACCATTCGTGGCTTCCGGATCAAGACGGCCTTCAGCGATGCCGCCCCGTACTTTCTCGAAGGAGCCGAGCGCGTGTATACCGACGGCTCCGCGTCACCCCAGTGGTATGGCACCGGCACCGAGGACCTCTACGAGGGCGGCTGGTATTTCAAGGACGGGACCCGCTTCAGCGGCCCGCTCACCGGACAACCCGATCGGCGCACGGCCACCGGCGGCTGTGCGGACTACTGCGTCGCCGTCTACCGGCTCATGCTGGCTGACGCCATCGACTACCACTCCGCGCTCCGCTTCGGCATCGAGCACGGAAAGCGGAACATGGTCCAACCCGACTACAGCTCAACCGCTTTCCTCTACGCCCAACCGAATGAGACTCTCGCGCCCGGCGACGACGTCCGCCCGGGTGATCCGGTCAGCCGGCTCCTGCACGGCTACGCCGACGCCGACGCCTCGGACCGGTTGCTGGTCAGCGAATACGAGGGCGCCGAAGACACCCGTCCGGTCATCGGTTCGGTCCGCGGCACCAGCGCCGCGATCACGTTCCACGTCGACACCGACCCGGGCAACCACGGCATCCTGTTGCGGCGCACGTCGGATCAGGCGGACGGCTTCCAGTCGGCGGACGTCGCCATCGACGGCGTCCCGGTCGGCACCTGGCTGCAACCGCGCGCCAACGCTTTTCACCGCTGGCTCGACGACGCCTACCTCTTGCCGCCCTCGGCGACTGCGGGCAAAGCGCAGCTGACGGTCACCCTGACGCCCGCGCCCGACTCCCCGCCCTGGACCGCGAGTCGCTACCAGGTGGAGACACTCTCCGGGTCAACCGACTAGACCGCGGCCGATCGCATCACCCGGGTGGCAAGGAGTGCCATCCCCACGCCAGTCACACCACCGATCGGCGCGATCAGCGACGACCATCCCGACAGCACGAAATAGCCGAACGTGGCGCCGACGGCGAGCAGCGCCGCGTGCGCGGGCGTCCACCGCGTGATCGACGGCAGCCGGAAGGACAGGCCCATGCCCAGCAGCAGTGCCAGCACGTGACCGAACGCGGTGAAGTCCGCGTCGAAAGTCGCCACCAACGCGATGCCGATCCACCACCCCACCCAGGCCGCCCGCCAGCGCAACGGGATCGAGGTGGTCAGGGCCCCCAGCACGCATGCCGCGCCGTAGCTGATCCCCACGTCGGTGGCGCGCGCAACCGAGAACGGCAGCCAACCGGTCTCGACCGCGGCGACCAGTCCGACCGCGAGGATCAAGGTGGCGCCGATGTGGCCAACCGCGATGGTGATCAGCAAACCCCTGCCGTGCCAGATGAGTTCGCCCAGCGCGAGCAAGCACACCAGCCCCGGCAACCAGAGATAGACGTCACCGCCGTCGCTGACGAACGCGCTACCGACCAGGGTGCCCAGGTGGCCGTGCGCCAGGTTGTGCAGGTTGGTGCTCATCTCCCTGACGACCGTGGCGCGGGTGTGCGAACCCAGGGCCGTCAGGGTGACCGAGACCGCGAGTAGCAGGGCAGTGTATGCCGCGGTGACCCGCAACCGGTCGGCGCGCAGCCGCCGATCGTGGGTGCCGGATACCGTCATCGGCCGTTCCAGCCGCGATCGCGGGCCAGCAGGTCGGCCACGGTTTCCCGGCGCACCAGCTCGCGGGACCGGCCGCCGGAGACCGCGACCAGCGGCGGGCGGCCCACCAGGCTGCGGCTCGACTCCGTCGAGTGCTGATAGGCGCCGGTGCAGGCCACCGCCAGCAGGTCTCCGGGCCGGACGTCCGCGGGCAACTCTACGTCGCGGGCGATCTCGTCGCCGACGCCATGCCGGCCCACGACGGTGACGGGTGCGGTCGCGGTTGGCACGTGCCGATTGGCCAATCCCACCGTGTATTTCGCGCCGGGCCGCTCGGGGCTGTGAATGTCGCCGGTGCCGCCGTCCACCGCGACGAAGGTGTGCCCGCCCGGTTGGCGTTTCACGGCGATCACCCGGCACAGCATCATCCCGGCCCGCGCGGCGATCGCCCGGCCCGGCTCGATCACGATCTTCGGGCGCGGGAATTCGTGCTCCGCACAGGCGGACTCCAGTGCCGCCCCGATGGTGGCCGCAAGCGAGCGCAGGTTCAGTTCCGGGTCGCCGGAAAGGTACGGGACCGCGTGTCCGCCGCCGAGGTTGAGTTCGGTGAGCACGACCTGATGGCGGTCGCGGACCTCGGCCATCACGCCGATCATCTGGCGGATCGCCTCGCCGTAGTGCGAGGCGTCGGTGAGCTGTGAGCCCAGCCCGCAGTGCAGCCCCACCAGGTTCAGCCACGGCTGGTCCAGGACGCGCCTGAGGGCGCCGGCCGCCTGGCCCCCCGACAGTGCGAAGCCGAACTTCTGGTCGATGACCCCCACATCGGGGATGACCCCGACCAGGACACGCTGAGGGTGACGGACCCGGCAGGCGAGCAGCGAAACCTCGCTGGGAGTGTCGATGACGATCCGTCCGACGCCGGCGGCGACCGCGTCATACAGCTCGGCCGCAGTGATCACGCCGTCCAGGATGATCTGTGCCGGCGGGACGTCGGCGGCCAGCGCGGTGGCCAGCTCGCCGGCCGAGCACACATTCACGCCGGCCCCTTCGTCCGCGGCCCAGCGTGCGACGTCGACGCTCAACAGCGCCCTGCCCGCGTATATCAGCTCGGCGTCGGGGAACGTCGCGCGGTAGCAGCGGATGCGGGCCCGGAAGTCCTCCTCGTCCACCACGTACGTCGGGGTGCCGAACTCGGCGGCGATATCGTCGGCGGCCACGTCGCCCACGCACAGCCGGCCCTGGTCGTCGACGTAGGCGCTCAGCGGCCAGACCGCACGATCGAGGTGCGGGTTCAGCCCGTGCCTCAGCGATGGCAGCAGCTCGAAGAGCGTCATCCCTCCACGGTGCCGGTCGGATCGCGGGCGTGCCGCGCTCTTAACGAAGCCTTCACACCCGGGCGGCAAATCTTCACAGATTCGGAACACTGGGCGTGAGGCCGCCGCCTCGGCGGCGTCTTGACTGCCCGGCTTCCCACTGCTAGACATGGGTTCGCCATGGATTTGGGCGATCGCCCAAAATGGAGGTGAAATGACGGTCACCAGCGGCACGGACGTCTACTACGACCCCTATGACACCGGCATCATCGCCGACCCGTACCCGACCTACGCGCGGTTGCGCGAAGAGGCGCCGATCTACTACAACGAGCGCTACGACTTCTGGGCGCTGTCACGGTATTCCGACGTCGAGCGGGCGCTGGCCGACTGGGAGACGTTCTCCAACAAGCGCAGCGACATACTCGAGCTCATCCAGTCGAAGTTCGACATGCCCGGCGGGGTGATGATGTTCCAGGATCCGCCGGAGCACACCAGGTTGCGCGGGCTGATGTCGCGCGTGTTCACCCCGCGCCGGATGGCCGCGCTCGAGGACCAGATTCGCCAATACTGCGTGCGGTGTCTGGACCCGCTGGTCGGTTCATGCAGCTTCGACATCATTGCCGAGCTGGCCTCGATGATGCCGATGCGGGTGATCGGCATGCTGTTGGGAATTCCGGAGTCCGAACAGGTTTCGGTGCGCGACGCCAACGATGCCAACCTGCGCACCAAACCCGGCGCACCGTTGAAGGTCGCCGACGCCGACTCGATCGCCGACGGCCGGATCTACGCCGACTACGTGGAATGGCGGTCCAAGAATCCCTCCGACGACCTGATGACGACGCTGCTCAACGTCGAGTTCGACGACGAGCACGGTGTGCACCGGAAGCTGACCCGCAAGGAGGTGCTGCACTACACGCAGGTGGTCGCCGGAGCGGGCAACGAGACGACGGGCCGGCTGATCGGCTGGCTGGCCAAGGTGCTCGCCGAGCATCCCGACCAGCGGCGCGCGGTCTACGAGGATCGGTCGCTGCTGACCCGCACGGTCGACGAGACGCTGCGATTCGAACCGACGGGACCGCACGTGGCCCGCTGGATGGCAAAGGATTTCGAGTGTTACGGCACCACGGTTCCGGCCGGCAGTGCCATGCTGCTGCTCTTCGGTGCCGCAAACCGCGACCACCGCCGCTACACCGATCCGGACACCTACGACATCCGTCGTGACAACATCTCGCACATCACGTTCGGGAAGGGCGTGCACTACTGCCTCGGCGCCAACCTCGCCCGCCTCGAGGGCCGCGTCGCGCTGGACGAAATCCTCAACCGATGGCCGGAATGGGGAATCGACTACGAGACCGCGAGATTGGCGCCGACGTCGACGGTCAGGGGCTGGGAGCGGCTACAGGTGGTGCTGCCCTGAGTCAGGCGGGCGCCTCGTATCGGTCGATGAGTCGGTTGACCAGCGCGATGGCATCGGCGTGGCCTCGCGTGGCGCCGAGGGAATCCTCCAAGATGACGGTGCGACCGATCGCGGCGATGACCACCGCGAGGCCCGCCGGCGGGAATTCGGCCGCGTCGAGGCCGTTCTCGCGGACGATCTCGTCCAGCGCGGCGATCTGCATGTCGCGCCACCGCTGGAACCAGGCCGCGATCTCGGCGCGGATCTCCTTGCGGTGGTTGGCAAGTCCCATGAATTCCTGCAGCAACCGGGCATCCTTGGGCGCGACGAGGGTGTCCCATAGGGCATGCAGGGGGCGGTCGGACGTCAGCGCCTCCTTCTGGCGATCGAGGTAAGCGGCCGCCCCGCGCCTGAAGACGTCGAGGTAGAGCTCATCCATCGTGGGGAAGTAGTAGTGCACCAGCGCCGCTTTGACCCCGGCTTGGGCGGCCACCCGGCGCGAGGTCGCCGCGGCGTACCCCTCCTCGACCATGACCTGAACCGTCGCGTCGATCAGCAGGTCCCGGGTCGTCGAGTCCCTGGCCATCACCGGACCCTAATTTGGGCGGTCGCAAAGAATCAACAAGGCTCTTGGTTAGAGGATTGAGGACCGGGGAATGGTTCACGGGAACCGTTCAGAAAGTGAAGGAACAATATCTTCCATGGCTCCCAGTTTCTCCGACGTCATCCAATCCAAGTACCTGCTGCTGACGACGTTTACCAAGGACGGCCGCCCCAAGCCCACGCCGATCTGGGGCGTGCCCGAGGGCGACAAACTGCTGGTCATCACCGACGACGGGTCGTGGAAGACCAAGCGGATCAACAACACGCCCCGGGTGACGATCGCCAAGAGCGCCGCGTTGGGGAAACCCAGGAGCGAAGAGGTCGAGGGCGTCGCCCGCGTGCTGCCGAAGGCCGAGACGCGGCGGGTCTACAACGCCGTGCTCAGGCGCTACTGGTACCACGCCTGGTGGTTCTATGCGCACTCGATCGTCCGGGGCGGCATCGACAAGGTCCACGTGGGGCTCGAGATCAGACCGGCTGACTAGCGTCGCTCCCGGGGTCGATCAAGATCTTCGCGTGCGCCTCGGGATCACCGAGCGCGTCGAAAGCCGCTTCGACGCCGGACAACCCGACCGTCCCGGTGATCAGCGGCGTTACGTCGACCTTGCTGTCGGCGAGCATGTGCAGGGTGTCGCGGAACTCGAGAGGGGTGTAGCCGAGCACGAACCGCAGGTCGATCTCCTTGTTGATCGCCATCGCCGGCCGAATGTGGTCGGCACCCATGCAGACACCCACGACGACGACGCGCGAGAACAGCGGCGCGCCGGCGATGATGCCGTCGATGATGCCTGGGACACCGACGCATTCGAAGATGACCGGGTGCTTGGGGGTTGCGGCGCCGGCGGCCTCGGCGGCGCGCCACACGTGCCACCACGGCAGCCGCAGCCGTTGTAGTTTCTCGATCGTGCCGACCGCGAGGTCGAACGCCTCCAGGATCCCTTGCAGATGTTTGCGGCCGGCCTCGGTCGCGTAGGGCGAGTCCTGTGCGGGGTCGACGACGATGTCGGCGCCGCAGGCCGTCGCCAGCGCGCGCCGACCCGCAGAGAAGTCACTGGCGATCACCGTGCGCACACCGTGCGCCTTGAGCATGCAGATCACGGCCAGACCGATTGGCCCGCAGCCGATCACGATCGCCACGTCCCCTTTCTTGACCTCGCCGCGCCGGACGGCGTGCCACGCGACGGCCATCGGCTCGGTCAGCGCGGCGATCTGCGGGGACAACCCGTTCGGCACGGCGAACGTCAGCGACTGCTCGACGAGGAGCTGTTCGGCGTAGGCCCCGGGTGCCATGGTCGACAGCCCGATCCCGTGCACCTCTTTGCCGCGCCGCAGCAGCGGCAGGGCCACGACCCGGGTGCCGGGCCGCGGGGCCTTTCGTGTGCCCGGACCGTAATCGAGCACCTCACCGCAGAATTCGTGACCGAAGACGACGTGCTGGTCCGATCGCATGAACGCGTCGTAGCCGGATTCGGCCATGACGTCGGCGAGTTCGTCGCAGTGGTGGCGGGCGTGTAGATCGGATCCGCAGATGCCACACCTGAGGACTTCGATCAGTAGCTGTCCCTTGGCGGGGTTCGGCGTCGGGACGTCGACTACTTCGAGTTTTGCGTTGGTGCAGGTCACGCTTTTCATCCGTCGATCCTCCTACACGGTGGCCGACTTGGGATGCGCGGTCGCAGTGACGCGCGGCGCCCGCTCAGCTCGCGGCGCGAAGGGCTTCGTACGTGTCGGCCAGAGTCTCCTGTGGGTCCCGGTACGTGATGCCGAGTTCGCGTTCGCTCGGCGAATCGTCGGACGCCGGCATCTGCGTGTAGTACTGCATCCCCGCCCAGGTGAAGGGCGTATCGAAGGGTACGAAACGGCTGGCACGATCCATTACCGCGCCAGCGACGCGCAGGGCGGCATCGGGAATCGGAACCGAGACCATCGCCGACCCGGACACCTCGCCGAGCATCTTCGCCAACTCCGCCGCCGGGACGCGATGGCCCCCCGCCATGTAGCGGCGCGGGCCGCGACCGGGCTCCAGCAGCGCCGCGTGCAACGCGGCCAGATCGCGGACGTCGACGATCAACCAGGCGCCGCTCCGCCCGGGGATCACATGCATCTGCAGGGCGGCCTTGACTCCTTCGCCGGCCTCGCCGAACTGGTCACCCACCGGCGGGCCGATGACCATGCCGGGGTAGGTGATGTTCACCGGCGCGCCCGCATCCTGCAGGCCGCGGGCATAGATTTCGACCTGCGCCTTGGACGTTCCGTACCCGTCCGCCCCACCGACGACCGGCAGGTCCGCCGACAGCTCTTCCAGGCCGGCATGAAAGAGCGCGCTGAAACTCGACACGTGGACGATCGGGTCCAGGCCTAGCTCGACCGACTGGCCCAGGACGTTCTGGGCGCCCTGCATGTTGGTCGTGAGCATCTCCGTCGTCTGGCGCGGATCGGTGGCGACCAGGGCGGCGCTGTGCACGACGGCCTCGCAGCCGTCCAGCGCCCTGCGCACCGCCATCCGGTCGGTGATGTCGGCGACGGCGAAATCGGACACGTCGACGCCCAGCTTGGCCACCGACGTCTGCAGCTTGCCGGGGTTGCGCACCAGGAACCGGATGGAGTGCCCCGCGTCGGCGATGGCCTTGGCCGTCCATCCGCCGACGAATCCCGTACCGCCTGTGATCAGAACGCGCATGGTGCGATCTTTGCAGGACCGTCCGGCCTACAGATGACGGGAGGCGAAGTTGGCGGCCTGGCCGGTCATGCCGTTCATTCCGTATGAGGTGTGCGCGGCGAAGTCGTTCCCGGTGCCGGTGCCGCACACCGGATCGCCCTGGGCGCACAGCTCCAGGGTCTTCGGTTGATACAGCGGGCCGATGGCGAGCGGCGGGGCGTGGTACTTCTGCAGGAAGTCGCCCGACGGCGTCCCGAACAGGGTGACCGCGGCGACGTGACTCGCCACGTCGGGCGGCATCGGTGGCGGCACGGCGGACGCCGGCACGCCCGACGGTACGGCCGCCGAGGTGACGTAACCCGCCAAGGCCGCGCCCTGCGAATACCCGCCGAGCACCTCGCGGGTGTTGGGACAGTTCTTGGCGGTGGCCTCGACGTGCGAACTGGCGTCCCGGATGCCGTCGATGACCGTCTGCGGGAAGTTGGGGTTCGAAAAGTCCGTGCTGGCAGGGTAATTGACTGCATAGACGCTCAGCGATCGGGAGCCGATCTGCGAGCGCAGCGCGTCGACGAACGACCCGCCGATACCGCCGACACCGGGCGGTTCGCCCGATCCGCGGGCGAACACCACCTCGACGTCGGGACACGGGTCCGCGGACGCGGACGGGCTCGGCGCACTTAAGACCAGCGCGCCGGCCGCCAACGCCGCGAGTCCGACGAGCGCCGGCAGCCGGCGCAGCGGGGCAAGCTTGCTCACTTCTTGAAGGCGTCTTTCACCTTTTCGCCGGCGTCCTTCAGGCTGGACTTCGCCTGGTCCGCCCGGCCCTCGTCCCTGGTTTCGTGGTCCCCGGTCGCCTTGCCGATGGCCTCCTTGGCCCGGCCGCCCAGGTCTTCGATCTTGTTCTTCAGCTTGTCCTCGTTGCTCATGCCGGTGTGGCTACCCAGCAAAGGGAGCTGTTAAAACCCCGAGCCTGCCATCATGGAGGTTGTGAGCGCCGCGATCGTGGTGGCAGTGGTGGTGGGGCTGATGCTGCTCGGCATCGGCATGGTGATCAACCAGTTGCTCCGGCTGCGCAGGTATCTGCGGGACTCGCCGACCGCGCCGCCGCCGGCACCCGAGCCCCCGGAGCCGCCCGGCTAGGGGCGGGCCGCCCCTACAATCGCGCGGCGACCAAGTTCGCGGCCTGGGCCGCCATCCCGGACTGCACGTAGGAGGCGTGGGCGAAGACGTTGATGTTGGAGCCATCGGAGCACGCCGGGTCGCCGGCGGCGCACATGTCTACGGTCTTGGCGGCGTACGGCGGGGCGATCGGCGGGAATACGGTGCCGGACAAGCGATTCGCGAGTGCGCTCGTCGGATTGCCGAAGACGGCGATCGCCGCGACGTGGTCGACCGCCCGGGGTGGCATGGCGGGCGTGGCCAAGTCGATCACCCCGGCACCCTGCGAGAACCCGCCGAGCACCATGCGGGTGTTGGGGCAGCGACCGATCATGTCCTGTACGTGGGCAACCAGGTCGTCGGCACCGTTCTGGGCGCTCGCGGCGAAGGCCTCGGTGGCGGGGTAGTTGACCGGGTAGACACCCATCGACCGCCCGGAAATCTGGGAGCCGAGGGAGTCGATGAACGCCTGGCCCACATTGCCGACACCCGGTGGCTGGCCGGTGCCGCGGGCGAACGCCACCTCGACGGCGGGGCACGGGTCGGCTCGAGCAGCGGGGGTGTCGAGCATCCCGCACAACCCGGCCACCGTCACAGCGATCGCAGCGCCTAGGACGCGAAAGTTGTGGTGTGGGCTGCTCACCGCTTCATGCTGACACAGGCGTTCCCACGTGGCAGCGTCAGCGGAAGGTCGGTGTAGGTGACAATGCCCGGCGGGGCGGCGACGACGGCCGGGATCGCGTTGATCGCGGGCATCGCGGTCATGATGTGGCCGAGGTCCATGAACTCCTCGATCGTGGTGGCCTCGAAGTAGGGCGGCGGCAGGAAGCCGACCTTGGTGGTGACCGTCGGCTGCCCGTCGATCTGGATGACCCAGCCGTCCTGTTCGATCTTCCAGTCGGGTTCGAGCGTCTGCCCCTTGCGCCACCGCACGTTCAGGTCGATCAGGGTGGTGTCGCCGACGACGCCCTGCCAGCTGATGTACACCCCCGCCACGCATCCCGCGGGGATGGTCCAGGACGCCATCTCGAGGTCGGCCGTTGTCTGGGCGAACTCGGCCACGCACTTGACGTCGTCGAGCTCGACGCCCAGCGCGTCGCCCACCAGCCGGACGGCCTCGCCGAAGATGGCCGTCCCCTTCGCCGCCATCGCCTGCAGATCCGGGTGGTCGATCGGCTGTCCGAAGCCCACCGGCCTCTCGGTCTCCGGTGAGTCGTAGAACGTGGTGTCGGCGGCCTCGTTGACGGTGACCTTGTCGATCCGGTTGCACACCATCGCCGACACGATGGCCAGCAGCTCGGCGAAACCCGGGCTCACGCCGGAGCCGAAGATGGTGGCGCCGCCCTTCTCGCAGGCCTGGGCGATCTTTTCCCGCCCGTCGCCGAGGGTGCCTCCGGTGATGAAGGACGCCGTCGTCACCACGTTGACGCCCGCGGACAGGATGCGGACCAGCTCGTCGACGTCGATCCACATCGGGTTGTAGACCACACAGTCGGGTTTCAGCGCGAGCAGCGCGTCGACGTCATTGGTCGCCGCCACGCCCAGCGGCGCGATCCCGACGAGGTCGCCGGCGTCGCGGCCGACCTTCTCGGCCGACCACGCATAGCAGCCCACCAGTTCCAGCGTGGGGTTGGCGACGATCGACTTCAGCGAGCTCTTGCCGACGTTGCCGGTGTTCCACTGAACGACTCGATAGGTGTTTGGCACTCGCTCAGCATAGGGAATGGCGGCCGCCGTTAATAGGCGGATTCGGCCGCCAGGATTTCGGCGAGGTAGGCGTCGCCGGCCGGCCGGTCCAGCCGCGCCCGCGCCCAGCGCCGCACGCGTTCCCGGGTTTCGGCCGACTCCGTCGTCTCGGCTCCGACGAGCACCGATGTCGCCGACCAATCGTGGTTCCACGCCGCCGATTCCGTGAGCGGAGTTTGGGGGCCGTCGATCAGGGCGAGGGTCGCGCGGCCGTCGGCGTCCAGCGCGCCCGCGCCGGAAATGCTCCCAGAGGTCAGCCGCACCGCGACGCCGGTGGGCGCGTCCGGGCCGATGACCACCACCCGCACGCGGGCGACGACCTCTGTCCCGGCCGCCTCGACCGTCCAGTCGACGGTGTTCTCGCCGGCGTCGAAGGTGCCGGCCGGAACGCCACCCCAGTTGACGGACGCGACGCCGTCGGCGATCGCGGTCACGGCGCGCGGGCTCGCTCCCGTCCCGGCGGCCAGGGCGTAGTCGTCTCGGCGTTCGCTCGACGGCGTCCAGGCCGGCTCCGAATCATCAAGGGCCGCGGACAGTTCGGGCCAGCCGGGGCCGTCCACCCCGACTTCGTCGGCCAGGGCGGCGCCGGCCCGGATCAGGTCGAGCGCGCGGGGGTCACCTTCCGCGGCGTGCGCGGCCAGGGCGGCGGCGTGCGGCGCCAGCAGCTCCGCGACATCGGAATCGAAGGTGTCGTCGGCGAAGAAGCCCTGCGCGCCGGCGGTCAGCACCGCGACCTCGAGGTCCAACAGCGCGCGGTCCAGCCCGACGATGCCGTCCTGCCGGCTGGCCGGCCACCAGCGCCGCAGCCAATGGCCCACGGCCAGCCTGCGGAGCGTCTCCAGCGAGCCCGGCAGGATGTCCACGCCGGCGAGGTCGACGCCGCGCGGTTCGTCGGCCGACGCCACCGCGGAAGCCAGCGCGACATGGCCGGATTTGCCGACCACCCGCCACAGCCAGTCGGCGCGGCCGACATCGGTGAACGTGATGTGCGTGGCGGCGTCGTCGGGGTCACCCGGTGCGTCCAGGGTCCACGACAGCACCGCGCCACTGACCTCCAGCACCGCGGCCAGCGGCGTGGCCTCGCTGACGGGTCCGGTGCTCCACAGCCCCGAATCGGCGATTAATCTCATCCGGCCACCTGCAGTTCCAGCATCGCCTTGATCCGCTGCCGGTGGTCCAGGCTCACCGACCGCGCGACGCCCTCGAGCAGCGACCGCACGTCATCGATGTCGTCGCAGGGCTCCTGCCACACGTCGCGCCCGTGCAGCCGCGCCCACAGCCGGCTCAGGTAGGGCTGCGCGTACGCGGCGAGGTCGTCGACCACCTGCCGTTGGCGCGGATGGATCGGGCCGCCCTCGGCGAGGTAGCGCCGGGCGTGCAGCACGTAGGCCTCCTTGCGCAGCCGCGCCTGAATCTGTGCGGCCAGGGCGTAGCGGCCCGCGGCGGACGGGTCCAGCGGGGCCAGCTCGACCGCGACCTCGATCCCCGCGACGAGCGTGGCCTGCTTGTCCTCGGCCAGCAACCCCCACGGCGCGCAGGCCCGGTCGACCTCCTCCTCGCACAGCAAGGGGATATCGGGCAGCGCGTCGCGGTCCAGCGCGCGGCGCAACGTGGCGCGCACCCGGTCCACCACACTGCGGTCCAGCGGACGGTCGCCGTCGGCGCCGCCGACCACCTGCGGGGGCCGTTGCGGCGCAACCGCACTCAAGCCCAGATCCACGATTGACCACGGCAGCTCCGCCGCCTGGACCCGGGCCAACGCCCCCAGGTTGTACGGCGTGGCGTCGGCGATCATCGCCGACCACACGCGTTGCCGGGCCCTCGCGGTGCGGTGGCTGTTGGCCGGTCCGAGCACGGTCGCCAGCTCCGCCAGGAACGCCTCGATGACGGTGTCACCGGCGGCCCGCACGTCGCGCCAGCTGCGGTCGAGCTGGTCGGCCAGCTTGGTGACCGCTTCGGGATCGGCCACGTACTGGTGCAGCACCTCGATCGCGGTGCGGTCGCGACCCTGGTGGATGTCGGCCAGAACCGCGGCCGCCGTTTCGCGATCCTGCGGTGCCGGTGGGCCTTTCGTCACCGCGAGCTCGAAGCACACCGGGAAGTACAGTTCCTGGGCGTTTCCGCTGCGGATGCGTTGCCTGCGGCGCTCTTGTTTGAGAACCTCGAACCATGCTGCGGCCGAACGCAATTCGTCCGCACTGGCGGCGATCAGGCCACGCATGGCCGCGGCGGTCTCGGGTGTGACGACGGGGGCGGAGTATTGCGGGTTCGAGCGCAGTCGAAGCACCAGCGGATCGATGATGCGTTTGACGGTGCGGGTCAACGGCCCGCCGTCGTCGCTGCTGAGCACCTCCACGCCGGGGCCGATCGTCCGCCACGCCGCGTCGATCACCGACCGGCGGGGGTGGCCGACCGCGACGGCCAGCTGCGAATCCGCGCTCATCTGCACAGAATAGGGGTAGGGCGCGAAACGCAGCAGCCGAAAACTTGGGTTCGGTAGCCTGCCGGCCGTCCCACCCTGGGCGCATGAAGAAGCTGCTGGCACTGGTGCACCGGCTCAGCCGCCCCCGGCCCCGGGGCGCGGCGGACCCCGCGGTCGGGGTCGGCACGGTCCGCACGGTCGCGCGTCAGGTGTTCATCGAGGTGGTCGCGGTGTCCGGGGAGACGTTCATCGGCAAGTTGGCGCGCTGCGGTGAGGATTTCGACGTGTCGATGCTGCGCCCCGGCCTGGTAGTCCTGGTGGCGTTCGATCCCGCTGCGCGCGAAGAGCTTTCGTTGCCCGACGACGTGCTGGCGGTGCACGCGGCGTTCGCGGGGTCGCGGTGAGCGCTAGCGCGCGCCGTCCACCGCGAAACTGACCACCGCGGCCCAGTACAGCGGGCTGGCCGTCGCGTCGCCGTCGCGCCAGCGCCGCATCTGCTCGCGCTGCCAGCGGTTCACGGCGCAGCCGGCGTCTGCCTCGGCGTCGTGGGCGCGGTCCACGGCGGCCACGGTGTCGGCCATCGGATCGGTGGTCGCCTGGGCGAATTGGCGATACGCGGCGGTGGTGGGCAGCGACCACAGGGTGGCCGTCACCAGCTGTGCGCCGCCCAGGATCGTCGCCGCCACCAGCCCGGTGGCCTCGTCGAATCGATAGTCCCCGCCCGACCCGCACGCGAGCAGGGCCACCCGCGGCGGCATCGGCAACTGCAGGGCCATCAAATCCGACGCGGTCAGGGGGCGGTGATCACCGATCGGGTCGGCGTCGCCGGGGATCTCGGCGGTATCGGCGAGGTGCAGCGCGGCACGATCGGCCCGGCCGTCGGCCGAACTCGCGTGCCCCACGTACAGCAGCCGGCTCGGGGCCTGGGCGAGCAGCTTGGCCAGCCACGTGCGATCGGCGTCCCGGCGGCGGAACAGGTCGATGGCGGCGGCCGGAGATTCAATCACCGGCAGCACGGGCCGGTGCCGAAGCAGCTCGGTGAAGTGCCGCGTCAACGGGGTCTCGGGGGACGGCCTGCCGAGCACCGAACCCAGCGCGGAGTCCGGGCGCTGCCCCGGCACCCGGGGGTCGAGGACCAGCAGCGGCGGGCCGGCCTTCCTGGCTTCCCACGCCGCCGGGACGCGCGGTGAATGGACGATGTTCGGCGGCACCGCCATCAGGACGTCGACCATTTCCATCAGCCGGTGGCCGTCGGTGTGCTGAGCGATGTCGGCGAGCTGCCAGGGGATCCGGGCCGCGGCGCGGCCGCTGGCGGTGATCGCCTCCTGACGGGCGCGCACCAGTTCCTCCTTGCTGGGCCCCGATTTGGGCAGCGCCAGCAGCCCCCACGGGACCCGCGCCAGCCGCGCGCTGGGCGAGATGAACAGCACCGCCCGCGGCGTGGCGACGCACTCGGTCAGCAGCTGCCAGCCGGGGGCGCCGATCAGCAACACCCCGAGGATGTAGGCGAGCGTCAGCTCGGCTTCCGCCGCCGCGAACGGCCCGGTGGTCAGGGCGCGCTCGATCGCGTCCCGCCGGTCCTCGGAACCGTGCGGCTCGGGCAAGGCGTTTGCCAGCTCTTCCAGCGCGGCGAGCAGCAGCGGCTCTTCGATGACCCAGTTGACGGTTCGCGACGGCTGCCCGACGATCCGCAAGCTGGCGTAGGTGGCGATCCCCACGTCGGCGTACCGCAGGATCAGGGTGGTCCGGCCGGCGCTCACGGCCAGGTCGACCAGGCGGGCTCGGCCGCCGTGACGTCGCGGCCGTAGCGCTGCTGCGCGAGCGCGCGATAGTGGCTCAGGATCGGCCCGGCGTCGGGCTGCATGCGCAACGGCGGCAGCGGCCCGAGTCGGGTCAGCGATGCGCCGCCGGGAGGCGACGAACCGGCCGCCGCCAGCGCCGGGCCCGGCTCCAGCTCGGTGTCGACGGGGATTGGCACCGTGGCGGTCGATGCCCATTCGCCGGCCTGTGGCCGCTCGGCGCCCGTACCGAACGTCCCTCGCGCGCTGTGGTATTCGACCAGCTCACTGATCAGTTCGGTGTTCTCCCATTCCCAGGCGACGGCGAAGGCGCCGGCCAGCACCGGCGCCGCGATGCTGCGCGCCCATCGTGATCGCGCGTCGGCGTCGGCGATCGAATACCGCACCGAGTCGACCGCGAGGGCGGCCGGCACCTTGAGTTCGGCGGCCTGCTGCAGTTTGGCCATGCCGCGCCAATACTTTTCGGTGCCGATCTCGCCGTGCAGGATGCCGAGTCCCTCCGCCTGCCGCGCCTCGGTCTCCTGCAGCGTCTCGTCGGGATCGCCCGAACTGTCGAAACCCAGGTCCGCCAACGCGTCCGCGCGCCACACCGTGCCCAGCTGGTTGTCCAGCAGCGCGTACTGCAGCCAGCTACTGCGCGGCGACGAGTCGAGCAGTTCGCGGGCCTGGGCGATCAGCTCGACCGCGTCGGCGAAGCGGCTCCAGAAGATCGCGATCCAGCTGCGCTGCAACAAGATACGGTGCAGGTGCAGCGGCTCTCCCAATTCCCGCCAGTGCCGTTCGGCGTGCTCCCAGCACTCGTCGGCGGCTTCCAGCGCCCCGGCCCCGAGCCGGGTGAGGCCAAGGTACAGCCAGCAGCGGGCGACGTCGTGCGCGCGGGCGTGGCGGGCGATCACGGGGTAGGCCTCCGACACCAGCCGCTCGGTGCCGGCGTGGTCGTTGGCCGCCCAGCACGCCGTCGCCCGCTCCAACTGCGCTCGCGCCATGGACAACGCCCAACCGTTGGCCTGGGCGCGGGCTCCCGCGCGCCGCAACCAGGGGTCGGCCTCCGACAGTCGGCCGGTCTCGACACAGAACCGGCCGTAGCCGATGCCGGCGAGCACCCGAAGGTGGTCCGCGGCCTCACCCTTGCCGGCATGGTCTTCCAGGGCGCGAACCACTTTGTCCCACAGTGGAACCGACCGGACGTGCAGGTCGTTGTCGCACAGCGCGGTCGCGCACAGGACCGACGCATGGATGCGCAGTCGGGCGTGTTCTTCCGTCAGCGACGGAAAGTCCGTGTCGGAGTCGTCATTCAGCGCCGCCAGCGCGGCCGCCGCGCCCTCGTGGTCGCCGATCGCCGCGGCCAGGCCGGCTCGCAGAAACCGAGCTCGCCGCGAGTACCGCCGGATCATCTGCGCGATGCCGGCGTCGGCGGGCATGCCCGCGTAGATCGCCACGCAGTCCTCGATGCGCCGAATGGATTCGCGCACCCCGTCATTCGCGCCGCGGCTGAGGTAGATCTCGCCCAGCTGGGCGAGGACCTCCAGCATCAGATCGTCGCGGTCTTCCCGCTCGATGCGCGGTATCAGGGACAGCAACAGATCGCGGGCCCCGGCTTCGTCGGCCGCCAACGCCAGTCGGCGCGCGTTGTCCAACTCGTCGGGGATCGACACGGCTGCATCATAAGTCCGCCGATGTCGTCCGGGCATGCGAAAGCGGCGAGCGGCGGACGCGTGGTTGCGACACATCCGCCGCCCGGCCGCAACCATCAGCCGCAGGTCACCTTGATGTTGAAGTCCTTGGTGATCATTCCGGCCATCGGGTTCTTCAGGTCGGCGCCCTGCGCCTGGCCCGTGATGGTGTAGGTCTTACCGTCCACCGCCACGTCGGCCGAACCGACCTTCGCGCCCATGTTGTTGCTGACCGACAGGGCGTTGCCGTCGACGACCATCGCCAGCGACTCGACTTTCGGGGTGGCCTCGTCGGTCATCACGACCGCCAGCGCCTGCCGTCCGCCGCTGGAACCGCTGCCGATGTCGATCTTGCCGCCCGTCCGGACACACGTCACCGAGGCCGGGTCCAGGCCCGCCAGGTCGGCACCGCCGACCTTGACCTGGGCGCCGCCGCCGTTGGCGACGCTGGGGGCCGTACTCGATGCCGGGCCGGCCGTGTGGCCGCCGCTGGAGCACCCCACCAGCACCGATGCGGCGCCCAGTGTCCCAATCGCAGCCGCGAGAAGACGTTTCACTTGCGGTTCCCTTCCTTCATGCGCCGCCCCGATGGCGTCGCCATGGCGCAAGTACAGACCGCCGGATTCGCTACCGATCCCAAATTCGGCGGTGCCGAGCCGGTAGGCTGCGTCGAGGTCGGCGCTGAGGAAGGGAGACACGCGATGCTGAGCGTGAAGTGGCTGGAAAAGCCTGAGGCCCATGACTTTCCGGCGGCGGCCGACTACCTCACCATGCTCGCCGACGCGAACACCGTCAAGAAGGTGCTCAAGAAGCTGAAGGCCGGAACGGTCACGCATCGAAAGGCCAAGGACATCCTGCGCGCGGCGCAGCTGGGACTGTTGCCGCCCGACAACCCCCACGTCGCCGCCGACCTGACCAAAATCGAGAAGGGGCAACCGCTGTCGCCCATCCTGCTGGTGCGCGGGGACTTCCCGACCGGTGTCCCGCTGCAGATTGCCGACGGCTACCACCGCGTATGCGCGAGCTATCACACCGACGAGAACACCGACATCCCGGTCGTCATCGCGGCCATGAGCCACTGACCGGGAGGTGACCATGATCGACATCACGACGGTGGGAACCGTTCAGGTGCTGACCCTGTCGTCGGGTCCCGTCAACGCCCAGGACGTCGAACTGCTCGACGAGCTGACCCTGGCGGTGCGTGACTTGGAGCGTTCGGACGCCGGCGCGCTGGTCGTCACCGGAGCCGGCCGGGCGTTCAGCGCGGGCGTCGACCTCAACCGGGTGGTGGAGGGCGGCTCCGGCTATACCGATCGGCTGGTCCCGGCGCTGTCCGCGGCGTTCGAGGCGATGTTCGCCTACCCGGGCCCGACCGTCGCCGCGATCAACGGCGCCGCCATCGCCGGGGGATGCGTGCTCGCCTGCGCCTGCGACCGCCGCCTGATCGGCCCGGAGGCGCAGATCGGGGCGGCCGAGGTGCGGGTCGGGGTGCCCTTCCCGGTCGCCGCGCTCGAGGTGATGCGCTACGCCTGCGGCGACGCCGCCGAGGAAGTGCTGCTGGGCGGCCTCAGCTACCGGGGGCCCGACGCCGTTGCCCGCGGGCTCGCCCACCGGGTGGTCACCGAGGACCTCGTGGAGGTGGCCCTGGCGGAGGCGTCCGATCTCGGCGGCATCCCGGCCGGCGCGTACCGCCAGACGAAAACCCAGCTGCGGGCCCCGACGATGGCGCGGATCCGCGAGGGCCGGGCTATCGACGACGAGGTCCGCCAGATGTGGGGCGCGGAGGAGACGCTGCACCGGATCGCCGCCTACGTCGAGCGACTGCGGCGACGCGGCTGATCAGTCCTCGTCGACGGCGTCTTCGACGGCCACGCCGCCCCGGGTGCGCCGCCGCATCCGATGCGAGCCCTTGCCCGTCGGGCGGCGGTTGCGCAGCCCGGCCTGTGCCGCTCCCGCGTCCTCGGACTCAGCGGGGGACGCGGCCGGCTCGGCCGTCGGCTCTTCCTCCGCGGCTTCGGAGCCCTCGGCCTTGACGGTCTCGGTCTCCTCCGGCTCTTCGGCCTCGGCCTCTTGAGGTTCTTCGGCTTCCGCCTCCGCTGCCTCCGATTCCTCGGCGGCCTCGGCGTCGGTGTCTTCGGCCTCGTCGCCCTCTTTGCGGCGCCGGCGCTTCTTGGACTTCTTCGGCTTGATCGGTTTCGGCGGTGGCGGCGGCAACTCGGCGACGAACGAGAGGTAGAACGCGAAGAATCCGAGTAGCGCGGTCGCGGCGGCCGCGCCGTAGATCGCGAACAGATACGGGCCGGCGGCGTCCAGGCTCAGCCAGATCTCACTGATCGCCGTGCCGATGATGAGCACGCCCGCCAGCACGTGGCACACGATCGAGGCGACCCTGAGGTTCAGCGCCATCTGCGGCGTCCCCAGCTCCGGCTTGCGCACCCGCAACAGGTTGAACACCACCGGCAGGGCGGCCAGCGCGATCAGCGCACCCGCCGTGATCCGCAGCGCCGTCCCCAACGTACGCGTGGTGTCACCCATCAGCTCCGGCCAGCGGGGCAACACGAAGAAGAAGTAGAGGGCGCCGGCGGCGAGGGAGAACAGCAGGTGCCACGGCACGGCGATCTTGCGCCCCATACCCCTCCTCGTGCTGGTGAGTTCAAGCCAGCCTAAAGGCGGCCAACCCGAATCCAAACCAATTCGTGCACGTCCGCATGGCGGACCAATTGCGGAGGATGCGGGATTTGAACCCGCGAGGGCTGTTAACCCAACCCGCGTTCCAGGCGAGCGCCATAGGCCACTAGGCGAATCCTCCGTGGCCATGGTAACCGAGGCCGCCGCAGCCGCCGCCACGCGCTCGGCGGCACCGTCGGGCCGGGTATTACACTCGCGGTGGACCCCGCGCGGCGTCTATCCTGTGAACTCCCCCAGGGCCGGAAGGCAGCAAGGGTCAATGGGCTCTGTCGGGTGCGCGGGGTCCCCTATATCCATTGAGTGGCGACCCGCTTCGCCCGGCTCCGCCGCGCTTGCGATCGCCACTAGGTTCGATCAGTGGCGACCCGCTGCGCCCGGCCTCGCCGCGCTTGCGATCGCCACTATGAGCAGCGAAAGGGCCCCTGGTGTCTTTCGATTCCCTCAGCCCCGAAGAGTTGGCGGCTGCGCACGCGCGCAACCAGCAGGACTACGCCGACCTGCAGGCCAAGAAGCTGGCCCTCGACCTGACCCGCGGCAAACCCGCGCCGGAGCAGCTCGACCTGTCCAACCAGCTGCTGAGCCTGCCCGGTGACGACTACCGCGACAGCGAGGGCACCGACACCCGCAACTACGGCGGCCTGCACGGCCTGCCCGAGCTACGGGCCATCTTCGGCGAGCTGCTCGGCATTGCGGTGCCCAACCTGATCGCCGGCAACAACTCCAGCCTCGAGCTGATGCACGACCTCGTCGCCTTCTCGATGCTGTACGGCGGCGTCGACTCCCAGCGGCCCTGGAAGGACGAACCGAGCGTCAAGTTCCTGTGTCCCGTTCCCGGCTACGACCGGCACTTCGCGATCACCGAGACGATGGGCATCGAGATGATCCCGGTGCCGATGCTGGCCGACGGCCCCGACGTCGACCTGATCGAGGAGCTGGTCGCCGTCGACCCCGCCATCAAGGGCATGTGGTCCGTCCCGGTCTTCGGCAACCCCACCGGGATCACCTACTCGTGGGAGACGGTGCGCCGGCTGGTCCAGATGCGCACGGCGGCGCCCGACTTCCGGCTGTTCTGGGACAACGCGTACGCGGTGCACACCCTGACGCACGAGTTCATCCGCCAGGTCGACGTGCTGGGGCTCGCGGCCAAGGCCGGCAACCCCAACCGGCCCTATGTGTTCGCGTCCACCTCCAAGATCACCTTCGCCGGTGCGGGCGTGAGCTTCCTGGGCGGCTCGCTGGGCAACATCGCGTGGTACCTGCAATACGCGGGGAAGAAGTCGATCGGCCCGGACAAGGTCAACCAGCTGCGGCACCTGCGCTTCTTCCGCGACGCCGACGGGGTGCGCCTGCACATGCTGCGCCACCAGCAGATCCTGGCGCCGAAATTCGAGCTGGCGCTGGACATCCTGGACAAGCGGCTGAGCGACTCCAAGATCGCGTCGTGGACCGAACCGCAGGGCGGTTACTTCATCAGCCTCGACGTGTTGCCCGGGACGGCGCGCCGGACCGTGGCCCTGGCCAAGGACGCGGGCATCGCCGTGACCGAAGCCGGAGCGTCCTTCCCGTACCGAAAAGACCCGGAGGACAAGAACATCCGGATCGCGCCCACCTTCCCGTCGCTGCCCGACCTGCGCGACGCGGTCGACGGGCTGGCCACCTGCGCGCTGCTGGCGGCGTCGGAGTCGCTGCTCGTCTCCGCCGCATCCAGCGTGAGCTGATGGCGAGCGCGGCCACCCGCTGATGCGCACTCAACGCCCGTCGGGCCCGCGTCTGCCGGCGCCGGTAGCCTGCTGAGCGTGGCCCTCTACCGCAAGTATCGACCGGCAACCTTCGCCGAGGTGGTGGGGCAGGAGCACGTCACCGAACCGCTGTCGATCGCCCTGGAAGCCGGCCGGATCAACCACGCCTACCTGTTCTCCGGTCCGCGCGGCTGCGGCAAGACGTCGTCCGCGCGCATCCTGGCCCGGTCGCTGAACTGCGCCCAGGGGCCGACGGCCACCCCGTGCGGGGTCTGCGAATCGTGCACGGCGCTTGCTCCGAACGCCCCCGGCAGCATCGACGTGGTGGAGCTGGACGCCGCCAGTCACGGCGGCGTGGACGACACGCGGGAGCTGCGGGACCGCGCGTTCTACGCGCCGGCGCAGTCGCGCTACCGGGTGTTCATCATCGACGAGGCGCACATGGTGACCACCGCGGGGTTCAACGCGCTGCTCAAGATCGTGGAGGAGCCGCCCGAGCACCTCATCTTCATCTTCGCCACCACCGAGCCGGAGAAGGTGCTGCCGACGATCCGCTCGCGCACCCACCACTACCCGTTCCGGCTGCTGCCGCCGAAGACCATGCGGTCGTTGATCGGGCGGATCTGCGAGCAGGAGGGCGTCGCGGTCGATGACGCGGTGTTCCCCCTGGTGATCCGCGCCGGCGGCGGCTCTCCGCGCGACACGCTGTCGGTGCTCGATCAGCTGCTGGCGGGCGCCGAGGGCGCCCACGTGACGTACCCGCGGGCGCTCGGGCTGCTCGGCGCCACCGACGTCGCGCTGATCGACGACGCCGTGGACGCCCTTGCGGCGGGCGACGCCGCCGCGTTGTTCGGCGCGGTGGAGTCGGTGATCGATTCCGGCCACGACCCGCGGCGCTTTGCCACCGACCTACTGGAGCGGTTCCGCGACCTCCTGGTCCTGCAGGCGGTTCCCGACGCGATCAGCCGCGGGGTGGTGGACGCGCCGGAGGACGTGCTCGACCGGATGCGTGACCAGGCGACCCGCCTGGGGCCGGCCACCCTGACCCGCTACGCCGAGGTCGTGCAGGCGGGCCTCGGCGAGATGCGCGGCGCGACGGCCCCCCGGCTGCTGCTCGAAGTCGTCTGCGCGCGGCTGCTGCTGCCTTCGGCCAGCGAGACCGAGTCGGCCCTGCTGCAGCGCGTCGAGCGGATCGAGACCCGGCTCGACATGTCCATCCCCGCCTCCGAGGCGGCCGCCGCGCACCCGCCGCACCCGGCGGTGGCCGCACCCGCGCGGACCCGCAGGGAGCCGGCCCCGCCCAAGGAGCACGTCCCGCCCAGGTCCGCTCCGCCCGTTCCCAAGCCGGAGGCGGTTCCCGAACCGGTCCCGGCACCCCCGGTGCCCGAACCGGTCGCCGCGCCGATCGCCGAACCGGCCGCCGCCGCGGGCGAACTCAACGCGGCCGCCGTGCGAACCATGTGGCCCACGGTGCGCGACAAGGTGCGCCAGCGCAGCCGCACCACCGAGGTCATGCTGGCGGGTGCCACCGTCCGCGCCCTCGAGGACAACACGCTGGTGTTGACGCATTCGTCGGCACCGCTGGCCAAGCGGCTGTGCGAACAGCGCAACGCCGACGTCATCGCCGAAGCGCTCAAGGACGCGCTGGGCGTCAACTGGCGGGTGCGCTGCGAGGTCGGCGCCGCCGCCCCGGTCGAGTCGGCGCCCCCGCCCACGCGGGTCGAGGAACCGGCGCCCGACGTGGCCCCGCGTGACGACGAAGAGGAACACATGCTCGCCGAGGCCGGACGCGGGGAGCCGTCGGGACCGCGGCGCGACCCCGAGGAGGTCGCGCTGGAGCTGTTACAGAACGAGCTGGGCGCGCGCCGGATCGACAACGCCTGAGCGGGACTGTGAGCTAGGGCGTCCACCACGGTCGCAGCGGCAGCTGGTCGTCGCCCCGGGAGTCGACGTTGGCCGCCAGCACGTGGTGCAGTTGCAGGTTGTTCTGCTCGAACGCCACCCGCGAGGCCGCCATGTAGAGGCCCCAGACCTTGGCGGTGGCCAGCCCGACCTCGTCGACCGCTTCGTCCCAGTGCTCGACCAGGTTGCGGCACCAGTCCCGCAGCGTCATCGCGTAGTGATGCCGGAAGTTCTCCTCGTGCAGCACCTCCAACCCGACGTCCTGCACCTCGGTGATGATGCGGCCGGAACCGGTGAGCTCCCCGTCGGGGAAGACATACCGGTCGGTGAAGCCACCCGCGAACGAGGTCGACTTGTTGTCGTGGCGGGTGATGCAGTGGTTGAGCAACAGGCCGCCGGTGCGCAGCCTGGACTTCAGGAACCCGAAGTAGGCCGGGTAGTTCTTGACGCCGATGTGCTCGGTCAACCCGATCGAGGACACGGCGTCGAACCCGCGCTCGCCAATGTCGCGGTAGTCCGAATGCCGGACCTCGGCAAGATCGGTGAGCCCTTCGTCTTCGATCGCGCGTTGCGCCCATTTCGCCTGCTCACCCGACAGGGTGGCACCGATCACCCGGACCCCGCGCCGCGCGGCGAAGCGCACCATGCCGCCCCAGCCACAGCCGACGTCGAGCAGCCGGTCGCCCGGTTGCAGCCTCAGCTTCTCGAAGACCAGCCGGTACTTGTTCTCCTGGGCCTCTTCCAGGGTCGCGTCGGCGTGGGGATAGACCGCGCACGTGTAGGTCATCGACGGGCCGAGCACCCATTCGTAGAAGGTGTTGGACACGTCGTAGTGGTGATGGATGGCCTCGGCGTCGCGGGTCTTGGTGTGCATGAGCCCGTCGGCGATCCGGCGCCACCGCGGCGGGGTCTCCTGTGGCGGCGGGGGGATCGGCACCAGCCGATCCAGACCCATCGAACGCACCACGTTGGCGAGCACCCGCGCGGGCGGCCGCTTGAACTGGACGCGGTCGGTCAGCGTCTTGAGCAGTCGGTACGGGTCTCCCGGGTGGACGCCGTACAGGTCCAGGTCACCCGCCACGTACGCGCGGGCGAGGCCGAGCTCGCCGGGAGCGGTCGCCAGGTAGGTGGCGCCCCGCGGGGTCCGAAGGTCCAGGCCCAGTTCGGCATCCTTGTTGCCCGCGATGCTGCCGTCGTAGGCGGTGAACTTCAACGGATACCGCCCGGTCGCGGCGAAGACCGCCAGGATCTCCGCCATGCTCATTTTTCCGGTGGTGGCGCGGTGGGGTTCTTTGGTGGTCGTCATCGCCGCTGTACCGCCTTTGCGTAGAGGTCGAGGAGACGGGAATCGGGATCATAGGTCTTCTTGACGGTGTTGTAGGCCTCGCCGCCGTACAGCTCGTCGAATTCCTCGCGGGTGTAGTAGGAGTCGGAATACAGCGACTTGTGCCCGTCGAGTTCGCTCACCTTCGCTTCGATCGTCCGGTTGGTTTCACCTTCCGTCGCGCCCGCCGGCACCGAGGACCAAAACCCGACATTGACATACGTGTGGTCCGGCCGCATCGGATACAGCGGCCAGCCCTCGTCGTCGCGCAACCGCAGCGGGCACAGCCAGATCGGGGTGATCGGCACGTTGTCCAGGAACCACTCCAGGAACTCGCAGGTCCGTTCGACCGGCACCTCGACGTCTTGGACCACCCGCTCCCGCGGGGGCCGGCCCTTGCGCTTCTCGATCCGGTCCGCGACGCCGAAGCGCTGGTCGATGGCGACGAGCTTCGAGTAGACGCTGCTGCGCCGGTAGCTCCGCGGCCACCACCGCCGTATCCGGGGGTTCTGCACGCCGAAGGCGCGCGAGCACCAGAACCAGTCGGTGTCCCAGCGCCAGAAGTAGTCGTGTGTCGTCAGCCGGTCGTCCTTGGTGGCTTCCACACCGGGGGAGTCGTGCCGGATCGACTGGTAGTAGATGTCCTTTCCGGTGTAGTCGCTGACCGGTCCCGGGGTGGTGGTTCGCCGGCCGACGCACAGGTAACTCTCGTCGGCGCCGAACACCACCCCGTCGAGATAGTCCACCGGGGTGCCGCCCTGCCCGCCGGTGTCGATGATGCGTTCCATCGCCGCGATCAGCGCCGGCAGCGAGCGGAACCGGATGTGCCGCAACGCCACGAACGGTGCGACGGGCTCCAGCTCGATGCGCAGCCGGGTCGAATAGCCAAGTGTCCCATAGGAATTGGGGAAAGCCCGGAACAGGTCGGGATGCTGTGTGCGCGACGCGGTGAGTAATTCACCGGCCCCGGTGAGGATGTCCATGTCCAGCACCGATTCGTGGGGCAGGCCGTTGCGGAACGACGCCGACTCGATGCCCAGGCCGCTGACCGCACCGCCGAGGGTGATGGTCTTCAGTTGCGGGATGACCAGCGGCGACAGGCCGTAAGGCAACGTCGCGGCGACCAGATCCTCGTAGGTGCACATGCCGGCCACGTCGGCGGTACGGGATTCGGGATCGACGCTCAGCACGCCGGTCAGCCCCGACGTGTCGAGGCCGGGGGCGTCGCGTTTAGCGCGGGCGCGGAACAGGTTTGAGGTCGGCTTGGCGAGCCGGACGGCGGACGTTGCGGGGATGGATCGATAACTCGCCATCAACCGGTCAACGCCCGACTTGTGCGCCGAGAGTGCAGATCCTGGGGCAGGCACCACATATACCCTAGTCTTCGACCACAGCCCGTGCACCCGCGCGCGGGCGGCATAGCTTCAGGAGTTTGTCTTGGGACAGGTGAGTGCTGCCAGCACGATTTTGGTCAATACCGAGCCGGCTGCCACGCTGGCGGCCGTCGCGGACTATCAGACGGTGCGCCCGAAGATTCTGTCCCCTCAGTACAGCGACTACCAGGTGTTGCAGGGCGGCCAGGGCGCGGGCACGGTGGCCAAGTGGAAGCTGCAGGCGACCAAATCGCGCGTCCGCGACGTGCAGGTCGACGTCGACGTCGCCGGCCACTCCGTCATCGAGAAGGACGCGAACTCGTCGATGATCATCAACTGGACCGTGGCCCCCGCCGGACCCGGCTCCAGCGTGACCGTGAAGACCACCTGGACCGGTGCGGGCGGCATCAAGGGGTTCTTCGAGAAGACCTTTGCGCCGTTGGGGCTGAAGAGGATTCAGGGCGAGGTGCTGGCCAACCTGAAGAACGAATTGGAAGGCTCGGCCTAGCTAGCGCGCCTGGCCCTGCGAGGCCAGGAAGCCCGCGACGCCGCGGACCATCGCGTCGGCGTACTTCTGCCTGCCTTCCGCCGACTCCATCAGCGCCGAGTCCGCGGGGTTCTTCATGTTGCCGCACTCGACCAGGATGGACGGGTACTGCGCCAGGTTCAGCCCGGTCAGGTCCGAGCGCCCGTACAGCCCGCTCTGGCCGATGTAGTTGGCCGGCGGGATCCCGGAGGCCTGCATCTGGTCGCGCATGATCCGCGCGTACTGGACCGACGGCCCGGCCTGCACCTGGTTGAGCGGCGGGGCCGAGTAGTTGACGTGGAACCCGCGGCCCGACGCCGGCCCCCCGTCGGCGTGGATGCTCAGGACCGCGTTCGGGTGCAGCGCGTTGGCCATGTTGGCGCGCTCGTCGACGCACGGCCCCAGCCCGGTGTCGTTCCCGCGCGCCATCGCGGTCCGGACGCCGAGGGCGTTCAACTCCTGGCGGACGCGCAGCGCGGTGTCCCAGGTGAAGGTGTGTTCCGGATAGCCGCTGTTGGTCGACGTCCCGCTCGCCTGGCAGTCCTTGGTGCCGCCGCGGCCGGTGGGCACCTGACGACTGATCGATGCGTCGTTGGCGCCGTTGTGGCCGGGATCGATGAAAACCACCATCCCGGCGATGTTGGAGGGGACACCCCACGCGGACGGGGTGATCGCCGTCGAAGCGGCAACCAGCACACCGATGACCAACCTGACGCCGACACGCCTGCTCACTCGTAGGTCCACGGCGCAAAGGTAGCCTCGCGCGGTCTACGCTGGGTGTTTCGAATCGCCGGACACCCGCAGGCGAAACCAACTCGAGACCAAGATGCGAGGGGACTGTCATGCAACCCGGAGGTGACATGTCGGCGCTGCTGGCCCAGGCGCAGCAGATGCAGCAGAAGTTGATGGAGGCCCAGCAACAGCTCGCGAACGCCGAGATACACGGGCAGGCCGGCGGAGGCCTGGTCAAGGTGACGGTCAAAGGCAGCGGCGAGGTGGTCGCGGTGCGGATCGATCCCCAGGTCGTCGATCCCGGGGATGTCGAGACGCTGCAGGACCTGATCGTCGGCGCCATGGCCGACGCGTCCAAGCAGGTCACCCGCATGGCTCAGGAACGGTTGGGCGCGCTGGCCGGCGGTTTGGGCGGCCCGCCCCCGGGCCAGCCTCCGGCGCCGGCGCCGGAGCTCTAGACCCTCCGCCGACATGTTTGAAGGACCCGTCCAGGATTTGATCGACGAGCTCGGCAAGCTGCCGGGTATCGGGCCCAAGAGCGCGCAACGCATCGCCTTCCACCTGTTGTCCGTCGAACCGCCGGACATCGACCGGCTGACCGCGGCGCTCGGGAAGGTCCGCGACGGCGTGCGGTTCTGCGCGGTGTGCGGCAACGTCTCGGACAACGAGCGCTGCCGGATCTGCTCGGACCCCCGCCGGGACGGTTCCCTGGTGTGCGTCGTCGAGGAGCCGAAGGATGTCCAGGCCGTCGAGCGCACCCGCGAGTTCCGCGGCCGCTACCACGTGCTGGGCGGTGCGCTGGATCCGCTCTCCGGGGTGGGGCCCGAGCAGCTGCGGATCCGCGAGTTGCTGAGCCGGATCGGGGAGCGGGTCGACGACGTGGACATCGCCGAGGTGATCATCGCCACCGACCCCAACACCGAGGGCGAGGCGACCGCCACCTACCTGGTGCGGATGCTGCGCGACATCCCCGGGCTGACCGTGACACGGATCGCCTCCGGCCTGCCGATGGGCGGCGACTTGGAGTTCGCCGACGAACTGACGCTGGGCCGCGCCCTGGCCGGGCGCCGGGCGATGGTCTGAGGATCGGTCAGGACTTAATCAATCGGAACGGTCGGGTGACGGTCGAGCCTGGACCGCCACACCCGTCCGACGTGGTCGTCCGGCCCTCACCGGCAAGCGACACGGCGTCGAAGCTGTAGTCGACGGTTGCCGGGACCGAGGCTCCGTTCGCGCACGGCGCCTGCGTCGCGCCGCTGTGGGTCCAGCGTCCGTTCGCGAGGTCGAACTCCCAGCTGATGACGAACGTCCCGCCGTCTTGCGAGGTTGCCAGCGTGCAGTCCGACCCGCACGGGGCGAACAGCCAGTAGGTCGACTTGTCGCTGTCGGTATAGACCACGGTGTACCGACCGCTCGGCACCTCCGGGGCAGCGTGCGCGGGCACCGGCGTAAGCAGTGCGGCCGCGACGAGCAGGGCGCCGCCGCCCGCCCACCCCGGCCGGCTGCTTCTGGCGATGTCTTTCCTCATGTCAGCGCGCCGCCAGTCGCTCCCGGCGCAGCAGGTCGACCTCCGGGAGGTCCAGCGGTGCCAGGTCACCGACCACCTTCCCGAGCAGCAGGTCGGCCAGCTCGGGATTGCGGGCCAGGCACGGCCCATGCATGTAGGTGGCGACGACGCTGCCCTGCACCGCGCCGTCGTAGCCGTCGCCCGCCCGGTTGCCGGCGCCCTTGGTCACCGCGCCCAGCGGCGACGCGGCGGCGCCGAGCACGGTGCCGCCCCGGTGGTTCTCGAAACCGGTGAGCCGTTGGGTCAGGCCGGGCAGCAGCGGCTTGGTGATCAGTTCGCCGATGGTGCGGGCCTCCTGCGGCGACGTGGTCGCGTCGAGCAGGCCGACGCCGTCGACCCGTTCACCCGCCGACGTCTCATACCACTGCCCAAGCACCTGGACCGCGGCGCAGATCGCCAGCACGGGCGCGCCACGTTCGGCGGCGCGCTGCAGCCCGGGATGCTTGATCAGGTGCCTGGTGGCCAGCCGCTGGGCGTAGTCCTCCGCCCCGCCCAGGGTGTAGAGGTCCAGCGAGTCCGGCACCGGGTCGGCCAGCGTGATCTCGACGATGTCGGCGGCGATGCCCCGCAACCGCAGCCGCTGGCGCAGCACCAGCGCGTTGCCACCGTCGCCGTAGGTGCCCATCACGTCGGGCAGCACCAGGCCGATGCGCACGGTCGAGTCAGCCATGACGCCCCAATGCCCGTTGCAGCTGGAGGAACGCGGTGTAGTTGGCGACGACCTCGATCCGGCCGGGCGGGCAGGACGCGATGGCGGCCAGGGTGTCGTGCACCAGGGCGTGGTCGACGCCCGCATAGCCGAGGCGCACCGCGAGGTCGGTGCCGCGTTCCCCGGCGGCGACGACCGCGGTCTTCTCGAAGTGTTCGAACCGCACGTCCCACAGCCAGGACAGGTCCTCGCCGTCCGGCACCTGACCGTTGACCGCGATGACCACCCCGGCCGCGTGCTTGTCGACCATCGACAGCGCCTCCTGCCATCCGGCGGGGTTCTTGGCCAGCAGGATGCGCGCTTCGTGGTCGCCGATGCGGACGGTCCGGTAGCGCCCGGCGACCTCGTCGACCCGGCCGACGGCCGCGACGGCCCGGGCCGGGTCCGCGCCCAGCGCGACGGCCGCGGCGACGGCCTGGGCGGCGTTGCCGCGGTTGACCGCGCCCGGCAGCGCCAGCCGCATCGGCAGGGCCAGCCCGTCGGGCCCGTACAGCGTCTCGTCGTCGAACCACCACTGCGGGCTGGGTCGCTTGAAGTCCGCGCCGGTGGAATACCAGTGGCCCTTCTCGCGGACGATCACCTCGCCGCTGCGCGGGCAGCTGACCGAGTCGTTCGCCCACGAGCCGCCCGCGGCCACCCACACGACGTTCGGGCTGTCGTAGGCCGCCGACGTCATGAGCACGTCGTCGCAGTTGGCGACGACGACCGCCTTCGGGTGCCGCGCCAGCCCCGCTCGCAGCGTGCGCTCGATGACGTTGATCTCGCCGACGCGGTCCAGCTGGTCGCGCGACAGGTTGAGCAGCACGACGACCGCGGGGTCGACGGCATCCGACACGTGGGGCACATGCATCTCGTCGACCTCGAGGGCAGCCAGCGCCGCCTCGCGATTGGCGGCCAGCGCCGCGACCAGGCCGGCGTCCATGTTGGCGCCCTCGGCATTGGTGGCCACCGAGCCCAGGGTGCCGAGCGCGGCAGCGGTCATCCGGGTGGTGGTCGACTTGCCGTTGGTGCCGGTGACGACGACGGTGCGCCGTCCGGCCGCGAGCTGGCGCAGCACCGACCGGTCCAGGGTCATCGCGATCAGCCCGCCGATCATCGCCCCGGCTCCGCGTCCGCTCACCCGCGACGCCCAGCGCGCGCTCGCTCCCGCGGCGAGGGCCAGACGTGCGCGGGTGGTGATCACCCGCGCAGTTTAAGGGCGATCGCAAGCGCGGTGCAGAGTGCCGGGCGCTGCGGGTCGCCCTCATCGAATTCATCGACCGACACGGCCGCGAAGCGACCCGGCGATGTCGGTCGGACGTGCCATTCTCAAGTCATGAACGGCATGTCCTGGGGTAGGCCGGCCGGCGAGCCGGTCGGGGGGTGGGCCGTCATCGACGTCGAGACGTCGGGCTTCCGGCCGGGTCAGGCACGGGTGATCAGCCTGGCGGTGCTGGGTCTCGATTCCGACGGCCGCGTCGAGCAGTCGGTCGTCAGCCTGCTCAACCCCGGCGTGGACCCGGGCCCCACCCACGTGCACGGCCTGACCACCGCCATGCTGGAAGACCAACCGCAGTTCGCCGACGTCGTCGACGACGTGGTGAAGGTGCTCGACGGCCGCACGCTGGTGGCCCACAACGTCGCGTTCGACTACGCGTTCCTGGCCGCGGAAGCCGAGCTCGCCGAGGCCGAACTGCCCGTCGACTCGGTGATGTGCACGGTCGAGCTGGCCCGGCGGCTGGACCTCGGCCTCGACAACCTGCGGTTGGAGACCCTCGCGGCGCACTGGAGTGTCACCCAGGAGCGGCCGCACGACGCCTTCGACGACGCACTGGTGCTGACCGGTGTGCTGGCGTCGGCGCTCCAGCGGGCGCGTGAACGCGACATCTGGCTGCCGGTGCATCCGGTGACCCGGCGCCGGTGGCCGAACGGCCGCGTCACCCATGACGAACTGCGCCCGTTGAAGGTGCTGGCGTCGCGAATGCCCTGCCCGTATCTCAACCCCGGCCACTACGTGTGCGGCAGGCCGCTGGTGCAGGGCATGCGGGTGGCCCTGGCGGCCGAGGTCGGGCGCACCCACGAGGAACTCGTCGAGCGGATCCTGCATGCCGGGCTGGCCTACAGCGACGCCGTCGACGGGGAGACGTCGCTGGTGATCTGCAACCATCCCGCCCCGGAGCAGGGCAAGGGCTACCTGGCGCGCCAGCTGGGCATCCCGGTGATTTCCGACTCGCAGTTCATGGACTCCATCCGCGCCGTGGTCGGCGGCACCAGCATGGAGGAATTCACCGACACCACCGGGGTGGATCAGCAGCTCGCGCTGTTCTGACGGTCCAGCCCGCCGCGCCGCGGAAGCGCCAGGCGTCGGATGCGGGGGTCTAACGCGACGCGCGGTTGACCGCGGACACGACCGCCCGCAACGACGCGGTGGTGATCGACGGCGCGATGCCGACGCCCCAGACGGTCTTGCCGTTGACCGACGCCTCCACGTACGCCGCGGCCTGCGCGTCGTCACCGGCGCTCATCGCGTGCTCGGAGTAGTCCAGGACCGCGACGTCGAACCCCACGTCACCCAGCGCGTGGACGAAGGCCGCCAGCGGGCCGTTGCCGGCGCCGTTGATCTCGGTCTCGATCCCATTGACCTTCACGGTCGCCGCGATCGTGGTGCTGCCGCTGTCCTCCTCCGACGCCTCGACCCGCTGTTTCATCCGCTCCAGCGGCCACACCGGGGCCAGGTACTCCTCGTAGAACGCGTCCCACATCTCCTTGGGGGAGACCTCGCCGCCCTCGCCTTCGGTGATCTTCTGGACCACCTGGGAGAACTCGATCTGCAGCCGCCGCGGCAGGGCCAGGCCGTGGTCCGACTTCATGATGTAGGCGACCCCGCCCTTGCCGGACTGCGAGTTGACCCGGATCACCGCCTCGTAGGTGCGCCCGACGTCCTTGGGGTCGATCGGCAGATACGGCACCTGCCAGAGCATGTCCTCGACGTCGGAGTCCGCCGCGTCCGCGTCGATCTTCATCTGATCCAGGCCCTTGTTGATGGCGTCCTGGTGGCTGCCCGAGAACGCGGTGTAGACCAGGTCCCCGCCGTAGGGGTGACGCTCGTGCACCGGCAGCTGGTTGCAGTACTCCACGGTGCGGCGGATCTCGTCGATGTTGGAGAAGTCGATCTGCGGGTCCACGCCGCGGGAGAACAGGTTGAGCCCCAGCGTCACCAGGCACACGTTGCCGGTGCGCTCGCCGTTGCCGAACAGGCAGCCCTCGATGCGGTCGGCGCCGGCGGCGTAGCCCAATTCGGCTGCGGCGACGGCCGTTCCGCGGTCGTTGTGCGGATGCAGGCTCAGGATGACCGATTCCCGGTTGGCCAGGTTGCGGCTCATCCACTCGATCGAGTCGGCATAGACGTTGGGGGTGGCCATCTCTACCGTGGCGGGCAGGTTGAAGATGATCGGGTTGTCCGGGGTCGGCGCGATGATCTCGCCGACGGCGTCACACACCTGCCTGGCGTACTCCAGCTCGGTTCCGGTGTAGGACTCCGGCGAATATTCGAAACGCCATTGCGTGCCAGGGTATTTGGCGGCCTCCTCGACGCACTTGCGCGCGCCCTCGGTGGCGATCGCCTGCACGGCGGCGCGGTCCGCGCGAAACACCACGCGGCGCTGCAGGATTGACGTCGAGTTGTAGAAGTGCACGATGGCCCGTGGCGCGCCGTCGCACGCGGCGAAGGTGCGCTCGATGAGTTCCGGGCGGCACTGGGTCAGCACCTGGATGGTGACGTCATCGGGAATGGCCCCGTCGGTGATGATCTCGCGGACGAAATCGAAGTCGGTCTGGCTGGCCGAGGGGAAGCCGACCTCGATCTCCTTGTAGCCCATGCGCACCAGCAGGTCGAACATGCGGCGCTTGCGGGCGGGGCTCATCGGGTCGATCAGCGCCTGGTTGCCGTCGCGCAGGTCCACCGCGCACCACAGCGGCGCGCGGTCGATGACACGGTCGGGCCAGGTGCGGTCGGGCAGCCGGATGGGTTCGACCTCTTCGGCGAAGGACCGGTACCGGTTGACCGGCATCGCCGAGCCCCGCTGGGGATTCCAGGCGGGCTGCCCCGGCCGGGGCGGTCCCGCGGGTTGGGTGATGGTTCGCGCCGAGGTGTAGGCGTCGGGGTTGGAAGTCACGGTAGTTGCTCCGGGGGTGTCAGAAGGAACCTCAGACCGGCGCATCGCGAACACCCGCGACGGGAAGCCGGTCTGGATCAGACCCCGTCGCGGCGTCCGAGGAGGAGCACCCGCTGCACGCCGAAAACTCTACCGCGCTCGGCGCCCCGAGCGAAAATTGCGCGACAACTCGGCGAAAACCGCAGGTCGGGGCGGCCGGTATCGCGGCGTAAACCGCTATGCGCAGCCACGTATTCTGTTCTGGACTCAGAACGTGCCCAAGGGCGGGAAGAATGCGGGAACAATAACGTGGCGCTCGTCGTGCAAAAGTACGGCGGATCCTCGGTGGCCGACGCCGACCGGATCCGCCGCGTCGCCGAGCGCATCGTCGCGACCAAGAAGCAGGGCAACGACGTCGTCGTGGTCGTCTCCGCGATGGGCGACACCACCGACGACCTGATGGACCTGGCCCAGCAGGTGTGCCCGGCGCCGCCGCCGCGGGAGCTCGACATGCTGCTGACCGCCGGGGAGCGCATCTCCAACGCGTTGGTGGCCATGGCGATCGAATCGATGGGCGCGCAGGCGCGGTCGTTCACCGGCTCGCAGGCCGGCGTCATCACCACCGGCACCCACGGCAACGCCAAGATCATCGAGGTCACGCCGGGCCGGCTGCAGGAGGCGCTCGACGAGGGGCGCATCGTGCTGGTCGCCGGATTCCAGGGCGTCAGCCAGGACACCCGTGACGTCACCACGCTGGGCCGCGGTGGCTCGGACACCACCGCCGTGGCGCTGGCCGCCGCGCTGCACGCCGACGTCTGCGAGATCTACACCGACGTGGACGGCATCTTCACCGCGGACCCGAGGATCGTGCACAACGCGCGCCGGCTGGACCGGGTGACCTTCGAGGAGATGCTCGAAATGGCGGCGTGCGGCGCCAAGGTGCTGATGCTGCGCTGCGTGGAATACGCCCGCCGCTACAACATTCCGGTGCACGTCCGCTCGTCGTACTCGGACAAGCCGGGCACCGTCGTCATCGGATCGATCAAGGACATAGCCATGGAAGACCCCATCCTGACCGGAGTCGCGCACGACCGCAGCGAGGCGAAGGTGACCGTCGTCGGCATCCCCGACATCCCCGGCTACGCGGCCCGGGTGTTCCGGGCCGTCGCGGACGCCGACGTGAACATCGACATGGTGCTGCAGAACGTCTCCAAGGTCGAGGACGGCAAGACCGACATCACCTTCACCTGCTCGCGGGACAGCGGGCCCACCGCGGTGGCCAAGCTGGACGCGCTCAAGGACGAGATCGGGTTCACCCAGCTGCTCTACGACGACCACATCGGCAAGGTGTCGCTGATCGGCGCGGGCATGCGCAGCCACCCCGGCGTCACCGCGACGTTCTGTGAGGCCCTGGCCGCCGTCGGCGTGAACATCGAACTGATCTCCACCTCCGAGATCCGTATCTCGGTGCTGTGCCGCGACACCGAACTAGACAAGGCCGTCGTGGCGTTGCATGAGGCGTTCGGTCTCGGCGGGGACGAGAAGGCGACGGTGTATGCGGGGACGGGCAGGTAGAGATGGGCGCGAATAGCGTGTCAATAGGCGTTGTAGGCGCCACCGGCCAGGTGGGCCAGGTGATGCGTAAGTTGCTCGACGAGCGGGACTTCCCGGCCACTGGCGGCGAGTTAAAGGTGCGGTTCTTCGCGTCCGCGCGCTCGCAGGGGCGCAAGCTGGAATTCCGCGGGCAGGAGATCGAGGTCGAGGACGCGGCGACCGCGGACCCGACCGGGCTGGACATCGCGCTGTTCTCCGCGGGCAAGACGATGTCGCTGGTGCAGGCGCCGCGGTTCGCCGCGGCCGGGGTGACGGTGATCGACAATTCGTCGGCTTGGCGCAAGGACCCGGACGTGCCGTTGGTGGTGTCCGAGGTCAACTTCGACCGGGACGCACACCGCAGGCCCAAGGGCATCATCGCCAACCCCAACTGCACCACGATGGCCGCCATGCCGGTGCTCAAGGTGCTGCACGACGAGGCCGGGCTGGTGCGCCTGGTGGTCTCGAGCTATCAGGCGGTGTCGGGCAGCGGCCTGGCCGGGGTCGAGGAGCTGGCGACGCAGGCGCGCGCGGTCATCGACGACGCCGAGCGGTTGGTGCACGACGGCTCCGCGGTCGAGTTCCCCGCTCCCACAACGTACGTCGCGCCGATCGCGTTCAACGTGGTGCCGCTGGCCGGCTCGCTGGTGGACGACGGCTCCGGCGAGACCGACGAGGACCAGAAGCTGCGGCACGAGAGCCGCAAGATCCTCGGCATACCCGAGCTGGCGGTGAGCGGAACCTGCGTGCGGGTGCCGGTGTTCACCGGCCACTCGCTGTCGATCAACGCCGAATTCGCCCGGCCGCTGTCGCCCGAGCGCGCCCGGGAACTGCTCGAGGTGGCGCCCGGCGTGAAGGTGGTCGACGTGCCGACCCCGTTGGCGGCCGCCGGCGTCGACGAGTCGCTGGTCGGCCGCATCCGACATGACCCGGGTGTGCCCGACGGGCGCGGCCTGGCTCTGTTCGTCTCGGGGGACAATCTGCGCAAGGGGGCGGCGCTGAACACCATCCAGATCGCCGAGTTGCTGGCCGCCCAGCTGTGATCCGCGGGTGAGCACCGCGCATACCCGACTGGTCGCGCGGTGCTCGCTTGCACTGACTCTGTTTGCGCCACAATGGTTTTCGGTTGCCCGCGCCGACCCGCCGGCACCGGCCCCCGAGCCCATCGTGGGCCCGCTGGCACCCGGTCAGGTGTTGCGGATCGGTCCCACGGCAGGCACCGGCACGCCCACCGGCGACTACGGCATCGGGGCGACCGACCTCTGTGAGTTCGTCGAGTTCCCCACCGAACTGTTGCAGGTCTGCGGCGACAGCTTCGCCGGCCAGGGCGTCGGGTTCGGCGGCTGGTACGCGCCGGTGGCGCTGCACGTGGACACCGCGTCCGTCGACGACCCGGCCGGTGTGCGCTACACCGGCGTCACCGGGATCGGCAATCCGCTGCTGGCCGACCCCACTCCGCCGGGCGCCTCGCAGCTGCCCGCCGGGGTGGTCCAGATCAACCGGCGCAACTACGTGATGGTGACGACGACGAAAAACCTCGAGCCGCAAAGCTCACGGCTGGTGACGGCCGAGCCCGCGCGGGCGGGGTGGCAGACCATCGCCGGATCGCGGCGGCCCGCGTCGTATCAGGGTGGCTCGCAGACTCAAATCAGCGGCTACTACGACCCGATCCCCACCCCGGACTCGCCCACCGGGTGGGTGTACATCGTCGCGGACAGCTTCACCCGCAGAGACCCCGTTCTGCTGTACCGGGCCACCCCGCAAGGGTTTACCGACCGGTCCCGCTGGCAGGGCTGGGCGGCCGGCACGCACGGCGGCTGGGGCAAGCCGCCCACCCCGCTGTGGCCGGACGCCGTCGGCGAGTTGTGCATCCGGCAGATCGACGGCAAGGCCGTGCTGTCGTACTTCAACGCCGTCACCGGCAACATGGAGGTCCGCGTCGCCGACGATCCGACCGGGCTGGGCGACGCACCGGTGACCACGGTGGTGCAGCACGACGAGTGGCCGGATCCCGCGGAGAGCCTGCCGCCGCCCTACGACAACCGGCTCGCGCAACCGTACGGCGGGTACATCTCGCCCGGCTCCACCCTGGACGAGCTGCGAATCTTCGTGAGCCAGTGGGACACCCGGGCCCGGGTCGCGGCGCCGTACCGGGTGATCCAGTTCGCGGTGAACCCGTTCAAACCGTGATCAGTGGCCCGAGTTGTGGGCCAGATCGATCGCGTACTGGCTGACGAAGGTGCCCGCCGGTGGATCGCCGTTGTCGCATGTTCCGTCGGATTCGCCCGGGCGTTTGATCCACAGATAGGCGTCGGCGTGCGCGCCCGCGGTGGCCGTGGTGGGCGGGGTGCCCAGCGCCCGGCCGCTGGGGTTGCACCAGTTGAGCCTGGAGTCGGGCGCCGGTCCGACGCCGTTGCGCGACGTGTCGATCACGTAGTGCGAACCGTTCGTCAGCCCGGAAATCGCTTCGCCGTAACCGATTTCGTCCTCGGTGGTGTAGAAGTTCGCGGTGTTGACGCTGAAGCCCCGCGCGTGGCCGACGTCGACCTGGTTGAGCCTGGCGGCCATGTCCTCGGGGCTGTGCCACCGCAGGTGGCCGGCATCGACGTACACGGCCGTGGCCGGGTTGCGCGCCAGGGTGTCGACGGCGTAGCGGATCAGGTCGTAGCGTTCCTGGCGCTGGTCGGCGGACAGGCAGTCGGCCATGGCGAGCGCGTCGGGTTCGAGGATGATCGCCGTTCGGGTGCCGCCGACGTCGTTGGCGATGCCGCTGATCCACCCGCGGTAGTCGTCGGCCGTCGCGAGCCCACCCGCGGCGAAGCTGCCGCAGTCGCGGTGCGGGATTCCGTAGATCGCCAGCACCGGGATCGCGCCGGCGGCCTGCGCGTCGCCGGTGTACTTCGCGATCGTGGCCGCGGAAGAGCCCGGGACGATCCAGTACGCCTGCGGCGTATTGGCGATCGCGGTCAACTCCGGGCTCGGCGGGTCGGCATGCTGCGCGGCGCGCATCGCCGCCGAGTTGGGGTTGACGTAGAACGGCATGCCGGCCAACGGGTTCGCATCGTCGGCCAGGCGCACCGCCGGCGCGGGGCCGGCGTGCGGCGGGCCGGCAAGAAGGCCGATGGCGGCAACCGTGAGGAGGGGGCCGATCCAGCGCGCGACCGCGCCGGCAGCTGAGAACATCACGTCAGGGAAATTAGTGGGTCCGCGGCGCCGAACGCCAATCGTGGGGTCACACTGCTGCCATGGAATTCGTCAGCGCCGATCCGGTCCTGGCCGTGCACGACCTCGACAAGGCCGCCAACTGGTTCCACAACGTGCTCGGCTGCACGATCACCGAGCCGGACCCCGGCAATTGGATCTTCTGCACCGCGGGGTCCGTGACCTTCCGGCTCGGTCGGTGCCCCCACGCCCTACCCGGGTCCGAAGTCGGCGACCACAGTTACCTGGCGTACCTGACGGTTGTCGGTGTGGATGACTACCACCGGCGCGCCCTGGCGGAGCGTGCCGAGGTCATCAAACCGCCGCGGACCGAGCCGTGGGGCAGGCGGGAGATGGGGCTGAGGTCCCCGGAAGGGCACCGCTTCATGTTGTCCGAGCCGGCCCAGGCTGGCTCGGGCGGCTCACGCGTATCCGGGCGTGAGATCGGCGCGTTTGACCAGCTGAAGACGGGGTTTGACCTCACAGCTGCTACATAAGGAGCGCATAGCCGCAACTAGTGTTAACGGCTTCATCATTTGTCTCATGAGTGAAACACCTGAAACCCCCACTGTGCGGTCCGCCACCGCAACTGCACCGGTCGCCGCGGAAGCCGCGGCGGCATACCGCGCCCCGCGCGTCTTCCAATTCGCCGCGTGGGTCGCCATCGTCGCCGGGATCGTGTTCATCGTCGCGGTCGTGTTCTTCACCGGCTTCATCCTCGGCCACCGCGGCGGCCACCACGGTCACCACCATCACAAGCACCACGCGGCGTTCATGCACCCGCACCGCATGGGCGGTCCGGGCGGCCCCGGCGCCGGCGGACCGGCCGGCATCCAGCAGGGCGGACCCGCGCCGGCGACCCCCGGCGCCCCCGGCCCCAGCCAGATTCCGTCGTCGGTCGCCCCGGCCAGGTAGTCCAACCCGTCCACCGAACCACCAGCAGCCCGGTGCTCAGCAGAGCACCGGGCTGCCCGTCGTTGGGTCAGCGCCGGGGATTCACAGCAAGTTTGTGGTGCCGAACCTGTTATGCCCGCCGCGCCCCCGGGCATCATTCAAGGCATGAGCGAGACACCCGAACCGTCGCCGACCCCGCCGCCGTCCGCACCAGTGCCACCCCCGCCGCCGTTCCCCGAGCGGGTGAAGCCCCCGAGGCTGTACATGGCCGCGGCGTGGGTGGTCATCGTCGCCGGGATCGTCTTCATCATCTCCACCGTGTTCTTCGCCGGTGCCTTCGTCGTCGGGTACTACCACCACTGCCACCATCACCACGGCCAGATGTTCACACCGGGGGGCGGCCCCGAGGGGCCCGGACCGGGCAACGGGCCGTGGGGGCCGGGATACGGCCCCGGGCCGTGGGGGTCGGGCGGGCCCGGCCCTGGCGGCCCCTGGAATTCCGGCGGGCCCGGTTTGATCGTGCCCATGCCCCCCGGCGGCCCGGGTGGACCCGGCGGTCCGGCGGGCGGCCCCGGTCTGAGCGGTCCCGGTGGGCCGCCGGCCAGCCCGACGCCGGGCGCACCCGCACCGCGCCCGTAACGGGTGCGCGCAGAGTTATTGGCGCGCGGGAATTTTCATCGTCAAAGCCGAGCCCAGCAAATGAGGAGAGAGCGACATGACGGAGCGTTTCACCACCACTGACGCCGGTATCGCTGCGCCCAGCGACGACCAGTCGTTGACCGTCGGGCCCGACGGCCCGATCCTGCTGCAGGACCACTACCTGATCGAGCAGATGGCCCAATTCAACCGCGAGCGCATCCCGGAGCGTCAACCGCACGCCAAGGGCGGCGGCGCCTTCGGCACCTTCGAGGTCACCAACGACGTCAGCAGGTACACCAGGGCCGCGGTGTTCCAGCCCGGCACCAAAACGGACATGCTCGCCCGGTTCTCCACGGTCGCCGGCGAGCGCGGCAGCCCGGACACCTGGCGTGACCCGCGCGGCTTCGCGCTGAAGTTCTACACCAGCGAGGGCAACTTCGACCTGGTCGGCAACAACACGCCCGTCTTCTTCATGCGCGACCCACTGAAGTTCCAGCACTTCATCCGGTCGCAAAAGCGCATGCAGGCAACGAATTTGCGCGACCACAACATGCAGTGGGACTTCTGGACGCTGTCGCCGGAGTCGGCGCACCAGGTGACCTGGCTGATGGGTGATCGCGGCATTCCCAAGTCGTGGCGGCACATGAACGGCTACAGCAGCCACACCTACAGCTGGATCAACGCCGCGGGCGAGATCTTCTGGGTGAAGTACCACTTCATCACCGACCAGGGCATCGACTTCCTGCCCCAGGAGGACGCGGACCGGCTGGCCGGCGAGGACGGCGACTACCACCAGCGCGACCTCTACGAGGCGATCGAGGGGGGCAACCACCCCAGCTGGACGCTGAGGATGCAGATCATGCCCTACGAGGAGGCCCGCAACTACCGGTTCAACCCGTTCGACCTGACCAAGGTGTGGCCGCACGGTGACTACCCGTTGATCGACGTCGGCAAGATGACGCTGAACCGCAACGTCACCGACTATCACACCGAGATCGAGCAGGCCGCCTTCGAGCCGAACAACACCGTGCCCGGCACCGGGCTGAGCCCCGACAAGATGCTGCAGGCCCGCGGGTTCTCCTATTCCGACGCGCATCGCGCCCGGCTGGGGACCAACTACCGGCAGATCCCGGTCAACGAACCGAAGGTCGAGGTGAACAGCTACTCCAAGGACGGGGCGATGCGGATCAAGAACGTCTCCGACCCCGTCTACGCGCCCAACTCCTACGGCGGCCCGCACGCCGACCCGGCCCGCGCCGCGGAGGTGCGCTGGCACGCCGACGGCGACATGGTCCGCGCCGCGTACACGCTGCACCCCGAGGACGACGACTGGGGTCAGGCCGGCACCATGGTCCGCGACGTCCTCGACGACGCGGCCCGGGACCGGTTGGCGCACAACATCATTGGGCACGTCTCGAAGGGCGTCAAGGAGCCGGTGCTGTCGCGGGTGTTCGAGTACTGGCGCAACGTCGATCCCGACCTCGGCAAGAAGGTCGAGGAGGGCGTGCGGGCGAACGGGGGCTGACCGCGCGGCCATGTGCCTGGCATGATCGCTTGAATGACCATGCTGGTTCGCGCGGTGGTTCTCACCATCTGCCTGGCCATCGCGGGCGCGGTCGCACTTCCCGTTGCGGCCGCGCACCCGTCGGAACCCGGGGTGGTGAATTACGCGGTCCTGGGCAAGGGGTCGGTCGGCAACATCGTCGGCGGTCCCATGGGGTGGGAGTCGGTGTTCACCCAACCGGTGCAGGGCGACTGGGTGGACGTCCCGGTGTGCAACAACTGGGCCGACATCGGGTTGCCCGAGGTGTACAACGACCCCGACCTGGCGTCGTTCAACGGTGCCGTCACCCAGACGTCGGCCAGCGACCAGACCCACTTCGTCAAGCAGGCGGTCGGGGTGTTTGCCACCAACGACGCGGCCGACCGTGCCTTCCACCGCGTGGTGGATCGAACGGTGGGCTGCTCGGGTCAGACCACCGCGATGCACCTGGACAACGGCATCACGCAGGTGTGGTCGTTCGACGGCGGGCCGCCGGGGCCCGCCGACGCGAACTGGACCAAGCAGGAGGCCGGCACCGACCGGCGGTGTTTCAATCAAACCAGGCTGCGCGAAAATGTGTTGCTGCAGGCCAAGGTCTGCCAGTCTGGCAACGCCGGGCCGGCGGTCGACGTGCTGGCCGGCGCGATGCAGAACGCGCTGGGCCAGTGAGCCGGGTCGCCGGGCCCGGGCGGGCATGCTTGAGATTGGGCGCGAACGGGAATATGTCGGGGCCATCTGCTAGATGAAGTAGTGGCGGTTACCGTTCCCCTGGTCGTGCAGGGAAGTGGACCGCAGGCGCGTGCTCAGGCTGGTCCAGGCCCGAAGGGATAGTGATATGACGTTTGCCGCTATCACTACCGCGGGCTCGGAGATGGCCGATTCCAAAGCCGCCGCGCACTACATCGCCGACGGCTGCCTGGAGGACGGCCCGCTGGGCCGCGTGGGGCTGGAGGTAGAGGCCCACTGCCACGACCCGTCCGATCCGCACCGCAGGCCCGCCTGGAACGAGATCGCCGAAGTGCTGGCGTCGCTGCCGGCGTTGCCCGGGGGCAGCCGGATCACGGTGGAACCCGGCGGTGCGGTGGAGTTGTCCGGTCCGCCCGCCGACGGGGTGGTGGCCGCCATCGACGCGATGCGCCGCGACCAGGCCGTGCTGCGGTCGGCGTTCGCCGCCGCCGGGCTGGGGCTGGTGTTCCTCGGGGCGGACCCGCTGCGGCCGCCCAAGCGCATCAATCCCGGCGGGCGCTATCGCGCCATGGAGCAGTTCTTCGCGTCCAGCCGCTCGGGTGAGGCGGGCGGGGCGATGATGACGTCCACCGCCTCCATTCAGGTCAACCTGGACGCCGGGCCGCGGGCCGGCTGGGCGGACCGGGTGCGGCTGGCGCACGCGCTGGGGCCCACCATGATCGCGATGGCCGCGAACTCCCCGATGCTGCGCGGCGAGTTCACCGGCTGGGCCTCCACCCGCCAGTGGGTGTGGGGCCAGATGGACTCGGCGCGGTGCGGTCCCATTTTGGGGGTCAGCGGTGACGACCCGGGCACCGACTGGGCGCGCTATGCGCTCAAGGCCCCGGTGATGCTCGTGAACTCGCCGGACGCCTCAGATCTCACAGCGGTCACCCACTGGGTGCCGTTTGCCGACTGGGTGGACGGTCGGGTGCTGCTCGGCGATCGCCGCCCCACCATCGCCGACCTGGAATACCACCTGACCACGCTGTTTCCGCCGGTGCGGCCGAGGCAGTGGCTGGAAATCCGCTATCTCGACAGCGCACCGGACGTCTTCTGGCCGGCCCTGGTGTTCACCCTGGTGGCCCTGCTCGACGACCCGGTCGCGGCGGGTATCGCCGCCGAGGCGGTCGAACCGGTGGCCACCGCCTGGGACACCGCGGCCCAGGCGGGTCTGCGTGACCGGCGGCTGTACGCCGCGGCCAACAGGTGCGTGGCGGTCGCCGCCGAGCTGGCACCGCCCGAACTCGGCGATTCGATGCAGCGGCTGGTCGACACCGTGGAGCGGGGCCGATGTCCCGGCGACGACTTCGCCGACCAGGTGATCCGGCACGGCATCGCGGCCACGGTCTCCAGGGCGGCGCGACCGGCACAAGGGGGGCTGTGACTTTCCCCGATGATTCCGACCCGCTGCGCCCGGTCCCCCGCAAGCGGGTGGGGTCCCCGCGGAGCTGGGGAGTGCCCCCAGCGCCGCGCTTGCGATCGTCATTCCGGGTGGGTCTTGCCGACGATCTGGCGCGGGCGCGGGCGCGCACGTTGCGGCTGGTCGAGTTCGACGACGCCGAACTGTACCGCCAATACGACCCGTTGATGAGCCCGCTGGTGTGGGACCTGGCGCACATCGGCCAGCAAGAGGAGTTGTGGCTGCTGCGTGGCGGTGACCCCGGCCGGCCCGGCATGCTGCCCCCGAACGTCGAGGGCCTCTACGACGCCTTCGTGCACTCCCGCGCCAGCCGGGTCGATCTGCCGCTGCTGTCCCCGGACCGCGCGCGGTCGTACTGCGCGAGCGTGCGGTCGGCCGCGCTCGACGCCCTCGACGCCCTGCCCGACGACGCCGACAGCTTCGTGTACGCGATGGTGATCAGCCACGAGAACCAGCACGACGAGACCATGCTGCAGGCGTTGAACCTGCGCAGCGGCGCGCCACTGCTGCGCGACACCGCGGCGTTGCCGATCGGGCGGCCCGACCTGGCCGGCACCTCGGTGCTGGTGCCCGCCGGCCCGTTCGTGCTGGGCGTGGACGCGGTGAGCGAGCCGTACTCGTTGGACAACGAACGCCCCGCCCACGTCGTCGAACTGCCCGCATTCCGCATCGGGCGGGTGCCCGTCACCAACGGCGAATGGCGGCACTTCATTGCGGACGGCGGGTACTCCGACCCGCGCTGGTGGTCCGAGCGCGGTTGGGAGCATCGCCGGCAGGCGCGCCTGACCGCGCCACAATTCTGGAGTTCCGACGGACGGACGCGCACCCGGTTCGGTCACGTCGAGGACATTCCCGCCGACGAACCCGTGCAGCATGTCAGCTACTTCGAGGCGCAGGCCTACGCGGCCTGGGCCGGCGCGCGGCTGCCCACCGAAGCGGAATGGGAGAAGGCCTGCGCGTGGGATCCGGCCACCGACAGCCGGCGCCGCTACCCGTGGGGGGCGCAGCCGCCGACCGACGCCCTCGCCAACCTGGGTGGCGGCGCGCTGCGCCCGGCGCCCGTCGGCGCCTATCCCGCCGGCGCCTCGGCATACGGGGCGGAGCAGATGCTCGGCGAGGTGTGGGAGTGGACCTCCTCGCCGCTGCGGCCGTGGCCGGGTTTCGTCCCGATGATCTACGAGCGCTACTCGCAACCGTTCTTCGACGGCGACTACCGGGTGCTGCGCGGCGGCTCGTGGGCCGTGGAGCCCGCCATCTTGCGGCCGAGCTTCCGCAACTGGGATCATCCGATCCGGCGCCAGATCTTCTCCGGCGTCCGGTTAGCTTGGGACGTCGAGGATTTCGCCTGATGTGCCGTCACCTTGGCTGGCTCGGGGCCAGCGTCACCGTTTCCTCGCTGGTGCTGGATCCGCCGTGCGGGCTGCGGGTGCAGTCGTATGCCCCGCGCCGGCAGAAGCACGGCCTGCTCAACGCCGACGGTTGGGGCGTCGGGTTTTTCGATGGTTCTTCGGGAGACTCGGCGCCCCGCCGCTGGCGTAGCCGGGCCCCGCTGTGGGGTGACGTGTCGTTCGACTCCGTCGCCCCGGCCCTGCGCAGCCACTGCGTGGTGGCCGCGGTGCGCTCGGCGACGGTCGGGATGCCGATCGACGTCAGCGCGACGGCCCCGTTCACCGACGGCCGGTGGTTGTTGTCGCACAACGGGGTGGTCGACCGGGCGGTGCTGCCCGTGACCTCCCAGGCCGAATCGGTCTGCGACAGCGCGCTATTGGCGGCCGCCATCTTCGACCGCGGCCTCGACGCGCTCGGCGACACCATCACCGGGATAGCGGCGGCCGACCCGGACGCCAGGCTGAACATCCTGGCCGCCGACGGCGCTCGCCTGCTGGCGACCACCTGGGGAGACACCCTGTCGATCCTGCGCCGCCCGGACGGCGTCGTCCTGGCCAGCGAGCCCTACGACAACGACTCCGGTTGGGAGGACGTGCCGGACCGCCACCTCGTCGAGGTCACCGCGACGGGTGTCGCGCTGACCCCGCTGGATCAATCGGAAGGTTATCGATGACGCTGACCCTGTCCAACCACCTGGCCGCCGACTCCGCCGACCGCGCGTTGCGCAGCGACGTGCTCGACGGCCTGCGGCGGACGCCGAAGTCGTTGCCCCCCAAGTGGTTCTACGATTCGCTGGGCAGCCACCTGTTCGACCAGATCACCCGGTTGCCCGAGTACTATCCGACCCGCGCCGAGGCCGAGATCCTGCGTGCGCGGTCGGCCGAGATCGCGGGGGCCAGCGCGGCCGACACCCTGGTTGAGCTGGGCAGCGGAACGTCCGAGAAGACCCGGCTGCTGCTCGACGCGCTGCGTGAACGCGGATCGCTGCGCAGGTTCGTTCCCTTCGACGTCGACGCCGGCATCCTGTCGACGGCCGCCGCGGCCATCCAGCAGGAATACGTGGGCGTCGAAATCCACGCTGTCTGCGGCGATTTCGAGGAACACCTGACCGAGATCCCCACCGGCGGGCGGCGCCTTTTCGCCTTCCTGGGGTCGACGATCGGCAACCTCACTCCCGGCCCGCGCGCGGAGTTCCTGTCGAGCCTGTCGGCTCAGATGCGGCCGGGGGACAGCCTGCTGCTGGGCACGGATCTGGTCAAGGACACCGGCCGGCTGGTGCGGGCCTACGACGACTCGGCGGGGGTGACGGCGGCGTTCAATCGCAACGTGCTGGCGGTGATCAACCGGCAACTCGACGCCGACTTCGACGTCGAGGCCTATCAGCACGTGGCGCGCTGGAACGCCGACGAGGAGCGCATCGAGATGTGGTTGCGGTCGAGCCGGCCCCAACGGGTCCGCGTCGACGCGCTCGACTTGACTGTCGACTTCGCGGCGGGCGAGCAGATGCTCACCGAGGTGTCGTGCAAGTTCCGCCCGGACGGGGTGAGCGCCGAGCTGGCCGCCGCGGGACTGCGCCGCACCCGGTGGTGGACGGACGCCGCGGGCGACTTCGGGCTGTCGCTGGCCGTGAAGTGACCGTCGGGGACTCGCTGGCCGCCCGTTGGCGGGCGGTGCGCCCGCCGGCGGCCGGGCTGCACCTGGACAGCGCCGCCTGCTCGCGGCAGAGCCTCGCGGTGATCGAGGCCGCCGCCCTGCACGCCCGCAACGAAGCCGAGGTCGGCGGCTACGTCGCGGCGGAGGCGGCCGCGCCCGCGCTGGATGCCGGGCGGGTCGCGTTCGCCGCGCTGGCGGGCACGCCCGACGCCGAGGTGGTGTTCACCACCGGCTCGCTCAACGCGCTGGATCTGCTGTTGGGCGCGTGGCCGGCCGACCGGCGCACGGTGGCCTGCCTGCCCGGCGAATACGGCCCCAACCTGGCGCTGCTGAACGCCCACGGATTCGACCTGCGGCTCCTGCCGGCGCTCGAGGACGGCCGGGTCGCTCTCGACGACGCCGCACTGCAACTCGAGGCCGATCCGCCCGGCCTGGTCCACCTGACCGCGGTCGGCAGCCACAGCGGGGTGGTGCAACCGTTGGCGATGATCGCGCAGCTGTGCCGCGAGTTGGGGCTGCCGCTGGTCGTCGACGCCGCCCAGGCGCTGGGCCAGGTGGATTGCACGGTCGGCGCCGACGTGACCTACGCGTCGTCGCGCAAGTGGATCGCCGGGCCGCGCGGTGTCGGCGCGCTGGCCGCGCGTCGCGAGCTGCTGGAGGGGTTGCGCCCGAGGCTGGCCGCCCCCGACTGGCTCGCCGGCTCGTTCACAGTGGCCCAGCAGCTGGAGTTCGGCGAGGCCAATATTGCCGCGCGCGTGGGCTTTTCGCTGGCGCTGGGCGAGTATCTGGGGTACGGGCCGCAGGCGGTGCGGGCGCGGCTGGCCGAGCTGGGCGCCACCAGCCGCCGGCTCTTGGCCGATGTGGCCGGCTGGGCTGTGGTCGAAGAGGTCGACGAGCCCAGCGCCATCACCACCCTGGCCCCGGTCGACGGCGCCGATCCGCAAGCGGTGCGGTCCTGGCTGCTCGCCGAGCGGCGGATACTGACCACCTTCGTCGGGGTGCAGCGGGCGCCCCTGGAGCTGGCCGGGCCACGCCTGCGGATCTCGCCGCACGTCGACACCACGACCGACGATCTGGAGACCTTCGCCGAGGCGCTGATCGCCGCGACAGCAGCGACGTCGGGCTAGGCCCTAGCCCGCTTTGTGCGCCGTCAGCAGGTAGGCCGGCATCTTCGTCCGGCCCTTCTCGTCGCGCTCATGCGGCGGGAATTCGAAAGGAGCGTCGGGAATTTCGACGGCGTTGGACAGGATGAAGGCCGGCCGGATCTCGTCGACCTCCCAGTATTTGCTGACCGCGGCGCGCAGTTCGTCCTCGTCGACCTCGTTGGGCTTGGGTTGCATCTCGGCCGGAAACGCGCCCTTGGCGAAGACCAGCACGAACAAACTGGCCCCCGGTGCTGCCGCGCGGTGGACGGAGCTCAGGTAGCCGTCGCGGCCCTCGACCGGCAGCGAGTGGAACAGCGTGGAATCGACCACGGTGGAGAACCGTCCGTCGTAGCCACCCAGCGACGTGATGTCGGCCTGCGCGAAGCTGGCCGTCGTCAGGCCGCGCTCCTGGGCGGCCTTGGTGGCCGTCGCGACGGCGGTCGGCGTGATATCGACCCCGACCACCGTGTAGCCCTGGGCGGCCAGCGCCAACGACAGTTCGGCGACGCCGCATCCCGCGTCCAGGACGTCGCTGCGGAATTTCCCGGCCGCGACCAGCGCGGCCAATTCGGGTTGCGGCTCACCGATGTTCCACGGCGGCGGACCCTCGAAGTGCGCCTGCTCGCGGTATGCGCTGTCCCAGTCCATGACCTGATCGCCCGTCATGGGCTTCAACGTACCCCGCGCTCAGGACTCCCAGGTGTGCACCGGCTCGTTGGCGTGCATGTGCGCGCAGTACCGGCGCAGCATCTCGGCCAAGGCGTCCGGCCTTGCCATCCCGCCGTCCTGAAGCGCGCGCACGGTGGACACCTGCCAGCTGGCGCCGTTGCGGCCGGTCCTGGCGCGGCCCTCGATGACCCCGAGGAAGCGGTCGCGCACGTCGGCGTCCACGCCCCAGCTGCGCAGCCCCTCGTCGGCGATCGGCAGCAACGTGTCCAGCACCAGCGCGGTCGCCGTCACCTCTCTCAGTCCGGGGCCGCGGCCCGGCCAGTGCAGCCGGGCGTCGATGCCGTCGCGGGCCGCCGAGAGGAAATTCTGCTGTGCCGCAGCGAAATCCATGCCGGTCCACACGGGATTGTCGTCCTCGGACAGGCGGCGCAGCATGCCGTAGAAGAAGGCCGAATTGGCCAGCATGTCCACGACGGTCGGCCCCGCCGGCAGCACCCGGTTCTCCAGCCGCAGGTGCGGCCGGCCGTCAACCACGTCGTAGACCGGCCGGTTCCACCGGTAGACCGTGCCGTTGTGCAGCCGCAGCTCGGGGAGGTGCGGTGCCCGCCCGGCCGCCAGCTCGGCGACCGGATCCTCGTCGGACACCTCCGGCAGCAGCGAGGGGAAGTAGCGGATGTTCTCCCGGTACAGGTCGAGCACCGAGCTGATCCAGGCTTCGCCGAACCACACCCGCGGCCGCACGCCCTGGGACTTGAGCTGCTCGGGCCGGGTGTCGGTGGACTGGGTGAACAGCTCGATGCGGGTCTCCGCCCACAACTGGTGGCCGAAGAAGTACGGGGAGTTGGCGCCCAGCGCCAGCTGCGGGCCGGCCACCACCTGCGCGGCGTTCCAGTTCGCGGCGAACGCCTCCGGTGCCACTTGCAGATGCAATTGGATGCTGGTGCAGGCGGATTCGGGTGCGATCGACACGGCCTGCCAGCTCAGCGGCTCGGGGCCGGAGATGTCGATCGGGATGTGCTCGCCGCGCGCGGTGAAGATCGACTCGTTGAGCGCCGCGTACCGCCGCGAGTCGCTCATCCACCCGGTGGCCAGGTGTTCGGGCATCAGCGTGGGCAGGATCCCGATCATCACGATGTGCGCCCCACCCGCGCCCGCCTTGATCTCGGCGTCGTTCAGGCTGGCTCGCACCTCGTCCTCCAGGTCCAGCGCGGTGTGCCCGGGCAGGGCGTGGGGCGGCACGTTGAATTCGATGTTGTAGGCGCCCAATTCCGGCTGGAACGCCGGGTCCCCGATGGCGTCCAGGACGTCGCGGTTCGACATCGCGGGCTGATAGTCGGCGTCGACCAGGTTGCACTCGATCTCCATGCCGGTGAGCGGCTTGGCCGAGTCGAAATGCGACTGGGCCAGCATCGTCTCGAAGACGTCCAGGCACAACTGCAGCTTCCGCCGGTATTCCCGCCGATGTGCGCTGGTGTACGTGGTGCGCTTGACCTCTTCGCCCACACCGCCGATGGAACAGGGTTACCGGCGGTAACGCAAGCTTCGCGGTGAGCTTGTCGCCGGGCGGCAGACCATGATGGACTCCTGGCGTGCCCGCTGAGTTCGTCGCCGCCATCGACCAGGGAACCACCAGCACCCGGTGCATGATCTTCGATCATGACGGCGCCGAAGTGGCTCGCCACCAACTCGAGCACGAACAGATCCTGCCCCGCGCCGGCTGGGTCGAGCACGACCCGGTCGAGATCTGGGAGCGCACCTCCTCGGTGCTGATGTCGGTGCTGAACCGCGCCAACCTGTCCGCCGAACACATTGCCGCGCTGGGCATCACGAATCAGCGGGAAACCACGCTGGTGTGGAATCGGCGCACCGGGCGGCCCTATTACAACGCGATCGTCTGGCAGGACACCCGGACCGATCGGATCGCGTCGGCGCTGGACCGCGGCGGCCGCGGCGACGTGATCCGGCGCAAGGCGGGCTTGCCCCCGGCGACGTATTTCTCCGGCGGCAAACTGCAGTGGATCCTGGAGAACGTCGACGGGGTGCGCGAAGCCGCCGAGAGCGGCGACGCTCTGTTCGGCACCGCCGACAGCTGGGTGTTGTGGAACCTGACCGGGGGCGCGCGCGGCGGTGTGCACGTGACCGACGTGACGAACGCCAGCCGGACCATGCTGATGGACCTACAGACGCTGGACTGGGACGACGAGCTGTTGTCGTTCTTCTCCATCCCGCGCGCGATGCTGCCGGCGATCGCGCCGTCGTCGTCGCCGCAGCCCTACGGCGTCTCCGCGCAGAGCGGGCCGGTCGGTGGCGAGGTACCGGTAACGGGCATGCTGGGTGACCAGCACGCGGCGATGGTGGGCCAGGTGTGCCTGTCGGAGGGCGAGGCGAAGAACACCTACGGCACCGGGAACTTCTTGCTGCTCAACACCGGTGAGACGATCGTGCGATCGAAGAACGGGCTGCTGACCACCGTCTGTTACCAGTTCGGGGGCGCCAAACCCGTTTACGCGCTTGAGGGTTCGATAGCGGTCACGGGCGCGGCGGTGCAGTGGCTGCGTGATCAGCTGGGCATCATCAGCGGCGCGGCACAAAGCGAGTCGCTGGCGCGTCAGGTCGACGACAACGGCGGGGTGTATTTCGTCCCGGCGTTTTCCGGGCTGTTCGCGCCGTACTGGCGATCCGACGCGCGCGGGGCGATCGTCGGGCTGTCCCGGTTCAACACCAACGCGCACCTGGCCCGCGCCACACTGGAGGCGATCTGCTATCAGAGCCGCGACGTGGTGGACGCGATGGCGGCGGATTCCGGTGTGCGCCTTGAGGTTTTGAAGGTCGACGGCGGGGTCACCGGCAACGACCTGTGCATGCAGATCCAGGCCGACGTGCTCGGGGTCGACGTGGTGCGTCCGGTGGTGGCCGAGACGACCGCGCTGGGCGCGGCCTACGCGGCCGGGTTGGCGGTGGGGTTCTGGGCCGACCCGGCCGACCTGCGGGCCAACTGGCACGAGGACAAGCGTTGGACGCCGGCCTGGACCGATGAGCAGCGCGCCGCCGGATACGCGGGTTGGCGCAAGGCGGTGCAGCGGACCCTGGACTGGGTGGACGTGACCTGATCCAGGGCCCGCCGCACGTCGGGGCTCAGTCTTCGCCGAGGATGCCGTAGACCTCGCGCCGCGCGTTGTTGAGAATCTCGACGATGCGCTGCTGTTGCTCGGCGGTGGCGGTGTGCGCGGACTGCGCGACCGCGCCGAACAGCTGGCCGATGGCCGCCCGCAGGTTCATGTGACCGGGGTCGGCGCCCTCGGCGATCTCGTCCCACGGCGGGGTCTCGACCTTTTCGGCCGCCGCGCGGCCCTCGTCGGTCAGCTCGAAGAGCTTCTTGCTGCCCTCGGTTTCGCTGGCGGTGATCAAGCCCTCGTCGGTCAACAGCTGCAGGGTCGGGTAGACCGAGCCAGGGCTCGGCTTCCAGAGGCCGTTGCTGCGTTCGGCGATCTGCTGGATCATCTCGTAGCCGTGCATCGGCCGCTCGACCAACAGCGCCAGGATGGCCGCGCGGACGTCGCCGCGCTTCCCGCGACCGGGGCCGCCGCGGCGCCATCCGCCGCGCCGCCCGCCCGGCCCGAAGCCGAAGCCGGGACCGAAGCCCGGGCCGAACCCGGGCCCGAATCCGGGACCGAACCCCAGGGGACCGTCATGGTCGGGGCCGTGCTCGCGGAGGTTTTGGAAGAACTCCTGGCGGGCCCGCCGCCGGGCGCCGTGCAGGGCGCGTCGGTGTGTGTCGGGCCCGAAGCCGAAGCCGGGGCCGGCGGCGAAGGGGCCACCGGTGGGGGTGAATGGGTGGTTCATGTCTGTTCCTTACGTATGCGGTGGAAGCGCACCGTGCGCTTCGAAGTATCACGATATATCGGAAAGTATCGCGATGCAACGTCCGACGACAGATTTTGGCCGTCGGGTGTGTGACCTGCGTTTTTGCCGGGAACCGCGCGATCGCCGGGTCGAAGGCCGGATGTGGTGGGGCGGTTTGCGCCCCAGGGGCGGCGGGTAGGAACTCTGGGATGAACGCGGATAACTCGCACCTGACGGTGGGCAGCGGGACCTGCGCCGCGACCAATCCCGCTCAGTTCGGCGGCGGACGGGAACGCGACGTCTGGCCCTGGGTCAACTGGGGCCTGGCGCTGGCCACGGTGCCCGCCGCCGCTATCGTGATGCTTTTCGCGCTGGGCGCGGTGATGAGCACCGACGGCTGCGCCGACCGCAGCTGCCCCGACCTGGGGCACGGCGGGATCAATTTCGGGGTCGCGTTCTACGGCGCGCCCGCGGTCGCCGTCGTCGTCATCGTCATCTCGCTCGTCACCGCGAAGCGCCGCGGCGGCATCGCCGTTCCGCTGCTCGGATGGGCGCTGTTGATCGCCGACGTCGCCCTCATGGCGGCCAGCGTCTCCGGTTAACGGACCTATCAGCCCGGCGGCGAGAAACCGCCCGGCGCTCCATCGTGCGGACCCTGCGGCGGTGCGCCCGCGCCCGGCCACGGGACCGCGTGCGATTGCGGCCGGGCCGGCCACGGCGGGGTGCCCGCCGGCGGCATGGCCGGACGAAGCCGGGCCAGCTCGCGGCGGTGCCGTTCGGCGAGCACGGCCGCGAGGACCAATTCGGGCGGTGCGCCGGGCGGGGGCGGCGGGGCGATGCGGGACACCACGTCACCGGCGATCCGGTAGGCCATCTGCTGGCGCAGCTGGGGGTCGAGTTGCGCTGCCCGCGAGAGGAATTGGCGCGCGACCTCCGCCTGTCCCGGGGACAGGCCGGAAAGTTGCAGCGACGCCGCCCACCAGGCCAGGGACGGCGGCATCATCGGCGGGGGGCCCAGCCGGGGTCCGCGCTCGTTGATGACGACGGTGCCGGCGAAGATGTCGCCGATCCGCTTGGCCTTCGGCGACAGGATGCTGCATATGACGGCGGGACTGCCGAACAGCATCCAGACCTCCACCACCGATGCCAGGGCCCGAAACAGGGCCTGCCGGAAGCGTTCTGGGCCGCCGTCGTCGGACACCACGCGCAGGCCCATCGCGATCTTGCCGACCGAGCGTCCGCGGGTGGCCGTTTCGAGGATCACGGGATAGCCCACGATCACCACCACCGTGAAGATGAGCAGGACGGCGGTGCTCAGCGCGGTGTCGTACTGGGTCAGCGTGGCGGCCCACAACATCAGGCCGAGCAGATAGCAGACGGCGATCACCGCGATATCGATCAATGCGCTCACGGCCCGCACCGGCAACTGGGCGATCTGCACATCGAGCACGACGGCGTCGCCGGTCACCACCTCCGACATAACACCGAACGGTACAGGGCGATTAGGCTGCGCAGGGTGGACGTCGACGCATTCGTGCTGGCCCATCGCGGTACCTGGGACCGCCTCGACCGGCTGGTGGGACGGCGTCGCTCGCTGACCGGCGCCGAGGTCGACGAGCTCGTCGAGCTCTACCAGCGGGTGTCCACCCACCTCTCGACGCTGCGTTCGGCGTCGTCGGATTCGGTGCTGATCGGTCGGCTCTCCAGCCTGGTCGCGCGGGCCCGTTCCGTGGTGACCGGCGCCCACGCCCCGTTGAGCAGTACGTTCGCCCGGTTCTGGACGGTGTCTTTCCCGGTGGTCGCCTACCGCTCGTGGCGCTGGTGGCTGGGCACCGCGGTGGTGTTCTTCGCCGTGGTGGTGGTCGTCGCGCTATGGGTCGTCGGCAACCCCGAGGTGCAGTCGGCCGCCGGAACGCCAAGCGACATCGAGCAATTGGTCAACCACGACATCGCCTCCTACTACAGCGAACATCCGGCGTTGGCGTTCGCGCTGCAGATCTGGATCAACAATTCCTGGGTCGCCGCGCAGTGCATCGCGATGTCGGTCCTACTGGGGCTGCCGATTCCGGTCGTGCTGTTTCAGAACGCCGCCAACCTCGGGCTGATCTCCGGGCTGATGTTTCAGGCGGGCAAGGGCGGTGTGCTGCTCGGGCTGCTCGCCCCGCACGGGTTGCTGGAGCTGACGGCGGTCTTCCTGGCCGGGGGGGCGGGGATGCGGCTGGGCTGGTCGGTGATCGCGCCCGGCGACCGGCCCCGCGGACAAGTGCTCGCCGAACAGGGCCGGGCCGTCGTGTCGGTCGCGATCGGACTGGTGGCCGTGCTGTTGGTCTCGGGACTGATCGAGGCGCTGGTGACGCCCTCGCCGCTGCCGACGTTCGTTCGGGTCGGTATCGGGGTCATCGCCGAGGCGGCATTCCTTTCCTACGTCGTGTATTTCGGCCGGCGCGCGGCGAAGGCCGGCGAGACCGGCGACATCGAAGACGCGCCCGACGTGGTCCCCACCGGCTGAGCGGTCAGAGCCGGCCGCTGGCCTTCATCGCCAGGTAGCGGTCGGCCAGTGCGGGCGCCAGTTCGGTGGGCGGGGCGTCGACGACCTCCACCCCGCCGTGGCGCAGCCGGGTGGCGATCGCGCGGCGGTCGTTGCGGGATCGTTCGGCCGCGGCCGCGTCGTAGACGGCGGCCGGATCCGAACGCCCCGCGGCCATGTGGTCCACCCGTGGGTCGGCGACGGCGGCCAGCATCAGGTGATGTTTGGCCGACAACTGCCCCAGCACGGGCAGCAATCCCTCGTCGAGCGCGGTCGCGTTGAGGTCGGTCAGCAGCACCACCAGCGACCGCCGGCGGGCACGCCGGACGATCGCCGAAACCATTGCCGGCCAGTCGGGTTCGAGCAGCGCCGGTTGCAGGGGCGCCATCGCCTCGACCAGCTGGGCGAGCAGTTCGGTGCGCGATGCGCCGAACACACCGGCCCGGCTGACCCGGTCGTGGGCCAGGAAGTCGACGTGGTCGCCGGCCCGCGACGCGAGCGCCGCCAGCAGCAGCGCGGCATCCATCGACCAGTCCAGCCGCGGCCAGCCCGCCGGATCGGAGGCGGTCGGGTCCACCCCTACCCGGCCCGCCGAGGTGCGCCCCGTGTCGAGCACGATCACCACCCGCCGGTCGCGTTCGGGCCGCCAGGTGCGGACCACGACGTCGGCACGCCGCGCGGTGGCCCGCCAGTCGATCGACCGCACGTCGTCACCCACGACATATTCGCGCAGCGAATCGAATTCGGTCCCCTGGCCGCGGATCAGCGTCGGCAGTAGCCCGTCGATCTCGCGGAGTTTGGCCAGCCGCGCCGGCAGGTGCTTGCGGGACAGGAACGGCGGCAGCACCCGGAGCAGGCCCGGCACCGGTTGCGACCCCTGCCGACCCGCCAGCCCCAGCGGGCCGATGGACCGGGCGGTGACCATCGCCGCGCGCTGCTCGCCCCGGCGGACCGGCCGCAGCCGGGACTGGACGTGCTGGTGTTGGCCGGCGGGGATGTTGACGGGATGGATGCGCGGCCGCGCGCCGGCGCTGGGCGGCCAGGCGTCGCGGACCTGGCCGCGGAACCTGCGCCGGCCGTCGTTGTGGATCAGCAGCCCGACGTCCACCTGCTGCGCGAGCCGGGTGGAGCGATCCGGGGAGCGGGTGTAGCGCAGCTTGCGGGTGCTGGCCGCCAGCCCGGCGTCCACGGCCACCACGAGCGCCAGCGCGACCAGCAGAAGCATGAAAGTCCCTGCGGGCGAGGGCGACAGCGCGATGGGCAGGACGCACATCAGCGCGACCAGCCCGGTGCGTCCGGTCAGGATCACTATCGGGGCACCGGAACCGACGCCAGAATCCCGTCGAGCACACCGTCGGGTGTGGCCCCTTCGAGCTCGGCCTCGGGGCGCAGCATCACCCGGTGCCGCAGCGTGGGCCGGGCCATGGCCTTCACGTCGTCGGGGGTGACGTAGTTGCGCCCGGACAGCCAGGCCCAGGACCGGGCCGTGGCCAGCAGCGCCGTCGCCCCCCGGGGGGAGACGCCCAGCTGCAGCGCGGGCGAGGAGCGGGTGGCCCCGACGATGTCGACGATGTAGCCCAGGACCTCGTCGGCGACCAGCACCTGCCCCACGGCCTCGCGCCCGGCCGCCAGTTCGGTGGGCCCGGCCACCGGATTGATCGCCGAGAGGTCGCGGGGATCGAAGCCATGGGCGTGCCTGCCGAGGATCGCGATCTCCGAATCCCGCGGCGGCAGCGACACATTCAGTTTGAGCAGGAATCGGTCCAGCTGCGCTTCGGGCAGCTGGTAGGTGCCCTCGTATTCGATGGGGTTCTGGGTTGCGGCGACGATGAACGGGTCGGGCAGGGGCTGGGCCACGCCTTCCACGCTGACCTGACGCTCTTCCATCGCCTCGAGCAGCGCGGCCTGGGTTTTCGGTGGGGTCCGGTTGATCTCGTCGGCCAGCAGCAGGTTGGTGAACACCGGGCCGGGCCGGAACGCGAAGGCGGCCGTGCGCGCGTCGTACACCAGCGAACCCGTGACGTCGCCGGGCATCAGGTCCGGGGTGAACTGCACCCGTTTGAACTCGAGCCGCAGCGCGGCGGCCAGGGCGCGCACCAGCAGCGTCTTCGCCACTCCCGGAACGCCTTCCAACAGCACGTGGCCGCGGCACAGCAGCGCGATCACCAGCCCGCTGATCACCCCTTCCTGCCCGACGACGGCCTTGGCGAGCTCGGTGCGCAACGCCAGCAGCGCGTCTCGTGCCGATTCAGCGGTGGGGGTCTGGGCGGGGGAAGGGGACTGTGTCACGTGCGGGTGACCTGCCTTTCGATGTCGTCGAGCGCACGGGCAAGTTGTAACAGGTCGTGGTCGGTCGCCGGGGTCGATGCCTACCTGACCGCGCCACGGCCGGGCGCGCGCATGGATCCGGCCTCGACGGGCCCCGACG